>NZ_JBEZZF010000005.1:0-157115 GCF_040639055.1 Promicromonospora sp. NPDC023987
TGGCCGCTACGCAGGTCCCGGTCACCGTCGTGCACGGCGGCCGCGACGACATCGTGCCGCCGGCACAGAGCGAGGCCGTCCCCGCTCCGCAGCGTGCCCCCATGCTGTACCGGCGTCGGCCCACCCTGGTCCGACGGCGGTGACCGAGCCGTCCGGGCCGGTGAGCGTGGCGCCGTCGGACCAGTGCGGTACGCGCAGGCGCAGGCGCACGGGCCGCTCGGGCACGCCGGTCACCTCGACCCGGACCTGCCCGTCGTACGGGTAGCCGGTGGTGATCCGCAGCGCGAGCTCGCCGCCGTCGTCCAGCGCGACCCGAAGATCGCCCGCCGCGTACTGGGCCAGCGTCACGACCGCCTCACCCGGTGCCTCGTCGACGAACGCCGCGTACGCCTGCCACGACGCGAGCGTGCGCGCCACGTTGGTGGGGCAGCACGACACGTCGAACCACGGCGCGCGCACGCCGCCCTCGGCGCGCGGGTTGACGGCGTCGGGCCGCACGTCCGCGCCGGGCTCGCGCTGCTGCAACGGGTTCGCGTAGAAGAAGGCGCGCCCGTCCGCGCGCGGCGAGGTCGCCACGACGTTGTAGAGGGTGCGCTCGATGAGGTCGGCGTAGCGCACGTCGCCCGTGGCGAGCAGCAGGCGCCAGGAGACCATGACGGAGGCGACGCCCGCGCACGTCTCGCAGTAGGCGCGGTCGGGCGGCAGCTCCCAGTCGTCCCCGAAGCCCTCGTCCTGGTGCCGCGACCCCATGCCGCCGGTGAGGTAGGTGCGTCGTTCCACCGAGCGCGTCCACTGCCGCTCGACGGCGGCACGGAGCCCGTCGTCGCCGGAGTCCACCGCGACGTCGACCGCCCCGGCCGCGAGGTAGAGGGCGCGTACCGCGTGCCCGCGCCAGACGTCGGCGTCGCGCACCGGCACGTCGTCCTGGAAGTACGCCGGGCTGAGCAGGGCGATCGGCGCCAGGGTGCCGTGCCCGCGCCGCTCGACGAAGAGCCGCGCCTGCTCCGTGTACCGCGGCTCGCCGAGCGCGCGGCCGAGCTCGGCGAGGCCGACCTCGATCTCGGGGTGGCCACAGATGCCGTCCCGCCCGTCGCTGCCCCGGCCGTCGGCACCGAACTCGCGGCACACGTGGTCCGCGGCTCGGCGGGCCACCCCGACCAGGGTGTCCTCGTCCCCCGCCGGTCCGACTGTCCGCACCCGGGCGACCGCCGCCTGCAGCAGGTGGCCCGTGCAGTACAGCTCGTGGCCCGTCGAGAGGTCGGTGTACCGGCCGGCCTGTCCCGCGTGCCCGAAGCACGTGTTCAGGTAGCCGTCCTCGTCCTGTGCGGCGGCCACCCGGTCCACGACCTTGCGCAGCAGCCCGTCGGCCTCCGCGTCGCCGGTGCGGCCGTTCTCCCAGGCCAGCGCCTCCAGCAGCTTGTAGACCTCGGAGTCGGAGAACTGCCAGCCCGGGCGGTGCCCACCGGTGGCGCCGTCGGCGACGCGGTCGAAGTTGGCCAGCCAGCCGAGCTGCTCCATCCAGTCGAGGCAGTGCCGCAGCGTCGCGTCCGTGTTCGTCTCCTGGAGCGCGCCCCAGAAGCCGCCGTCGAGCCGCAGCTCGCCGACGCCGAGCCCGCGGCGCGGGCCCCGGGGCACGACCGGTGACGCCGTCGGCGTCGAGAGGTGATGTGTCACGGAGTTCCTTCGTCAGTCCTTGACCGCGCCGGCCGTGACGCCCGCCGCCACGTAGCGCTGGGCCACGACGAGCAGGATCGCCGCGGGCACCGAGGCGACGACGGCGGTGGCCATGATGGCGTTCCACTGCGTCGTGTTGTTGCCGATGTAGTTGTAGATGCCGAGCGTGATCGGGATGAGCTCGCCGTTGCGGTTCAGGGTCGAGGCGAAGATGAAGTCCGACCACGCCCACAGGAACGCGAACAGGGCGACCGTGAGCGTCGAGTTGCGGCTCACCGGCAGCACGATCGAGCGGAAGGTGCGCCAGGCGCCCGCGCCGTCGACCCGCGCTGCCTGGAGCAGCTCACGCGGGATGCCGGACATGAACGCCGTGTACAGCAGCACACCGAACGGCACCGCGACGGTCGAGTCGGCGACGATCAGCCCGCCGACGGTGTTGAGCAGGCCGAGGCTGTTGTAGACCGCGTAGAAGCCCATCGCCATGACGACGGCCGGGATCATCTGCGCGACCAGCAGCAGGAAGTTCAGCGTGCGGCCGCCGCGGAGGTTCAGCAGGGCGAGGGCGTATCCGGCGGGCGCGGCGATAACCACGGTGAGCGCCACGCAGCCGAGCCCGACCAGCAGGCTCGTCCCGAGCGCCGGGAGCTGCTGCTGGAACACCGCCGTGTACCCCTCGAACGTCGGGTCCCAGGGGAACCAGTGCGGCGGGTCGGCCCGCAGGTCGCTGGTCCGCGTCAGCGAGACGTTCACCATCCAGTAGACGGGGAACAGCATGAACGCGGTGAGGACGAGGCCGAGGACCGTCTTCCACCAGGGCTTCTGCAGTGTCCTTCTCAGTGGACGGGGGCCGGTCATGAGTCCTCCTGACGGCGCTGGAGCTGCAGGTGCAGGAATCCGAACACGAGGGCGATGAGGATGAGCAGGTTGCCGACCGCCGCGGCGGGCGAGAAGTCCGGCTGACCGGTCCCGAACGCCTCCCGGTAGGACCAGATGGCGAGCGTCGTCGACGCGTCGCCGGGGCCGCCCGTCGTCATGATCCAGATGACGTCCACGACCTTGAGCGTGTAGATCAGCCCGAGCAGGAGCGTGATGGCCGACACCGGGCGCAGCAGCGGGAAAGTGATGCTCCAGAACTGCTTCCACGGGCCCGCGCCGTCGAGCGACGCGGCCTCGTACACCTCGCCGGGAATGTTCTGCAGCCCGGAGTAGAGGATCACGAGATTGAACGGGATGCCGAGCCAGATGTTGGCGATCGTCACCGACAGCAGCGCGGTGTCCGGGGAGGTGAGCCAGTTGATCTGCCCGACGCCGAACGCCGCGAGCACCGAGTTCACGATGCCGTTGTCGCTGTTCAGCATCCACGCCCACGTCGAGGCGGACACGATGAGCGGCAGCAGCCACGGCACGAGGAACATCGCGCGCAGCAGGCCGGACAGCCGGAAACCGGACCGGAAGAACACGGCCAGCGCGAGCCCGATCGCGTACTGGAAGACGATCGAGACGACGGTGAAGACGGCGGTGTTCCACAGCGCCGTCGGGAACGTCGCCGAGCTGAAGATCTCTGCGTACTTCTCGAACCCGACGAACTCGGCGTTGCCCTGGACGAACGCGCGGATCGTGTAGTCGTGGACGCTGAGGTCGATGTTGCGTACGAGCGGGTAGGCGTAGAAAAGGATCAGGTAGACGAGCAGCGGCGCGGCGAAGCCGACAGCGGCCCACTGGGAGGCAGCGGGGCCGCGGCGCCGGCGCGGCGTCGGCTGCCGGTCCACGCCGGGCGATGCTCCGGCCGTGGCCGTGGCCTCGATGGTGGTCATCAAAACGTCCTTAGGTCTTCAAGTTGAGTGCTGGGTATTTGCGGTTCGAGGGGTGTTTACGGCGCAAATACCCAGCACTCAACGACGGGCGGGGGCTAGCTTGTGGACTCGGCGGCTTCCGTCTGGGCCGTCTCGAGCGCCTCCTCCGGCGTCGCTGCGCCCGAAAGCGCGTTCTGGACTGCCGTCCAGAGGGCCTCGGAGATCACCGGGTAGTCGGCGCCGAGGTCGTCGCTCGTGCGGCCCTTGGCGTTGCGCACTGCCTCGACCCACGGCTCGAGCTCCGGCTTCTCCTCGAGCAGCGCGGCCTGCCCGTCCGCCGTCGGCGGTACGTAGTACGCGAAGGTGTTCGCGGTCTCGACGAAGCCCTCCGGCGTCGTCATGCACTCGACGATCTGGCGGGTGACGTCGTAGCGCTCCGTGTCCTCCTGGGCCGGCGCCAGGATGAACTCGCCGCCCGTCGGCGCTGGTGCGACGCCGCCGTCGCGCCCGGGAAGCTGGATCACGCCGGTCTCGAAGTCAGCGCCGGCCGCGCTGTCCACCTGCCAGGTGCCGTTCACGGCGAAGCCGAAGTCCCCGGTGAGGAACTCCTCCCACGTGGTGTTCTGGGAGTTGTTGATCACCGAGTTGGGCGCGTAGCCGTCCTCCAGCCAGCCCGTCCACAGCTCGAGCGCCGCGACGGCCTCCGGCGAGTCGAGGTCGCGCAGGTCGGCCCCCGCGCCCCAGAACCAGGGCAGGAACTGGAACGAGCCCTCCTCAGTGCCGATGCCGGCGAAGGTGATGCCCTTGGCGCCGTCGTCCGTGACCGACTGCAGGGCCGACGTGAGCGAGTCCCAGTCGGTCACCGAGGCCGGGTCGACGCCCGCCTCCGACAGGATGTCCGCGTTGTAGTAGAGCGACAGCGTGTTGGCACCGATCGGGATGCCGTACGTCTCCCCGTCGACGACGCCGGCCGCGAGCAGGTTCTCGTCGATCGCGGAGGTGTCCAGACCGAGCTCGTCGACCGTGGTCAGCATGCCGGTGTCCGAGAGGGTGGAGACCGCCGGGTTGTCGAGCAGGATGACGTCGGGGGACGTGCCCTCCTGCGCGGCGAGCAGCGCCTGGTTGGTCAGCGCCGTGGTGTCGTAGGCCGTGCGCTCGATGGTGACCCCGGCCTCCTCGCCGCAGGCCTGGACGCGACCTGCCCAGTCCGACGCGTCGTCGTGCTGCGGGTACGGGTCCCACCAGGTGTAGGTGCTGTCATCGCCACCGGACTCGCCGGCCGAGGCGCCCGACGAGCAGGCGCCGAGGACGCCGACCAGGGCGAGCGCGGCGACCGCCGCGAGGCCTGTGGCGGGCTTGCGCCGCGGGTGCTGCACGGTGTGGTGCATGGTTCCTCCTTGAACTGGTCCGGTCCGACTGCGTCGTCGGCCGGCTGGGGGTGCTGTGCGTGCCGGTGCTGCTGGGTGGGCTGCTGGGTGGGGCGCGGGGTGTGCTGGATGTGCTGCCGGGTGCGCCGGACGGTCGGGCGCGGTCAGGCCGGGCGGGGTACGCCGGTGCTGCCGCGGTCGACCAGCTCGGGGGTCACGAACCGCACGACGTGCGGCTCGTCGGCTGCCACCTCGCCCTCGATGCGGCGCACGAGCTGCCGCACCGCCATGCGGCCGAGCCGGTCGGGGGCGCTCTCGATCGAGGAGTAGGGCAGGGAGAAGGTGCGGGCGAACTCGTCCGAGTACCGTCCGACGACGGACAGGTCGCTGGGCGCCGTCAGCCCGCGCTCGTGCAGGACGGTCGGCAGCGCTGCCGCCGCGGCCTCGTTGTTGATCAGCAGCCCGGTGACGCCGGGGTGCGCGTCGAGCAGGGCGTTCAGGTCCTGGCCGACGTCGGGCTGGTGCGACGAGGCGGCAACGGTGTGCAGGGTGATGCCGCGCGCCCTGGCCGCCTCGCGGGCGGCGTTCTGCAGGCGCCACACGTAGGCGCCGCCGCGCTCGATCACGTGCTCCGGCTGGGAAACGAGAACCACCTCGCGATGTCCGAGGCGGTGCAGGTGGTCCACCATGAGCCGGCCCGCCTCCTCGAAGTCGAGGTCGAAGACGTCCACGCCGGTGCAGTCGGCGGGCAGACCCACCAGCGCACCGGGCTGCGCGGCGGACCGCAGGATCGGCAGTCGCTCGTCCCGCTCGGCCACGTTGAGCAGCACTATGCCGTCGACCATGCGCGAGTCGGTGATGCGGCGCAGGGCGCGCGTGCCGTCGGCGTCGGACACCAGCAGGATGTCGTAACCCAGCTCGCGGGCCGTGTTCGAGACGCCCAGCATGTACTGGAGCATCGCGGGGGCGAACTCGTCCTCGAGGAACTGGGCGAGCAGCCCGATCACCATCGTCTGCGACGTGGCGAGCGCTCGTGCCCCGGCGTTCGGCGTGTAGCCGAGCTGCCGGACGGCGTCCTCGACGCGCCGGCGCACGTCCGCCGAGATCGCGCGCTTGCCCGACAGCGCGTACGACGCCGTGCTGCGCGATACCCCTGCCGCCTGGGCGACATCCCCGATGGTGGCCACTTACGCCTCCTTGCGTTGCCGTCGTGCTTGCGTTGCTGTCGTGCTTGCATGCTGCGCGTGCTTCGTTCTGCCGCGCTCTGCGTTGTGCGCGTGCCCGGCGTCGTCGCTCGCGCAGGCCCGCTTCCATTGCGAACCGGTTCGACTCTAACCGCACCGATCCATGAACCGCAAGATCGAACTTTTTGGACAGTTGCCTCGCAATTCCTTCGAACCAAGCATCTTGGCAGGCAGACGGGTCGAACCGGTTCGCCATGCCCACACCAGAACTCACCCGCCCGCTCGGACGAGGAGGTGCCGTGGGAGGTCCGCCGAACTCTGACGTGCGTCTACCCAGCGATCCCGCCCGGAAAACACGTGATCTCGGGGCCAGATCGCTGGGTAGACGCCCGCCGGGGCGGTGCGGCCGCGCGTCGGGGCGGTGCGGCCGCGCGCCGGGCGGCCGGTCAGTCGGTCAGTCGGTCAGTCGGTCCAGTCGGTCAGTCGGTCCAGTCGGTCAGGAGGCGGCCGTCGCCTCGAAGACCGTCCCGACGAGCGCCTGGGTCGCCTCCTGGAAGGCGACGCCCATCGACAGCGCGGCGTCGTCCACGTAGTTCACTGCCGCTGTCGCCGTGCGGCTGCCGTCCGGCGTGCTGTACATCAGGGCCGCGTGGCCCGCGATGCCGCCGTTGTGGGTGATCACGGTGCCGCCGTCGCCTGTCGGCTGGACGAACACACCGAGGCCGTAGCCCGCCTTGGGATGCGGTGTGCACATCTCGGCGAGCAGGTGCTCCGGCAGCAGCTCTCCGCGCACGAGCGCGGAGATGAACGTGTGCAGGTCCTTGGTCGTCGAGATCATGTCGCCGCCGGTGGCGATCCAGGACGGGTTGTGGCGCGTGACGTCCGTCGTCGTCTCCTCGCCGCCGTCGTCGTACCGGTAGTAGGCATGGGTGTGGGGCGCGGGGATCTCCTTCGAGGTACCCGGCACCACGGTTCCGCTCAGGCCGAGCGGTCCCAGGATCAGCCGGTGCATCTCCTCGGCGAGCGAGCGGCCGGTGACCCGCTCGATCAGCAGCCGGACCAGTACATAGTTGGTGTTGGAGTAGCTCCAGTCCGTGCCCGGCTCGAACCGTGCCGGGTTGGAGAGCGCGACCCCGACGAGCTCCTCCGGCGCGTAGGACTGGAACCGGTTGTCCACCCATTCCTTGCCGGACGTCGTTGCGGGGATACCCGGCACGAAGGTGCCGTCCTCGTAGTACTCGCCGGTGAAGTTGAAGACGCCGCTGGTGTGCTGGAGCAGCATCCGCAGCGTGATCCGCTGGTCCAGCTCCAGCTCAGGCAGGCGGTCGTGCACCGGCGCGTCCAGCTCGAGCAGGGCTTCGCCCACCAGGGCCAGGGCGACGGTCGCGGCGAAGGTCTTGGTGTTGCTCCCGATCCGGACGTGCCCGTCGGGCGGGGGCGGGGTGCTGTCGTCCAGGGACCGACGCCCGGCGACGCCCGTCCAGTCACCCTGCTCGTCGTGGACGCGCAGCTGGACCCCGATGAAACCTGAGTCGACGAACTTGTCGATGACTCGCTGCAGCTCGTCGCGATCGGCTGCCTGTGGGGTGGAGGAGGAAAGCACGCTCATGATGACTCCGTTTCGATGAGTGGGAGGCGACCCGGACCGGACGTGTCCTGGCCGCCGCGCTTATCCTTGATCCCGACAAACCACCCATCAACGGTGAAACTCGCATAGCAGCGATCACTTCCGCTGATCGACAGGAGGACCATGGAGCTCCGAGAGATCGAGATCTTTCTGACCCTCGCCGAGGAGCTCCACTTCGGCCGCACCGCGGATCGTCTGCACTTGTCGCAGGCCCGGGTCAGCCAAGCCATCAAGAAGCACGAGCGCAGCATCGGCGCGCTGCTGTTCCACCGCACGAGCCGTGTCGTGCGCCTCACGCCCCTGGGTGAACGTCTGCGAAACGACCTGCGCCCGCTCCTGCGGGGCATCAACGAGAGCACGGAGCGGGCACGCCTGATCGCGAGCGGCAGGGCCGGCGTCCTGCGCGTCGGGACCACCGCCAGCAACTCCCTGGAGCTACGTCCCTTCTGGGACGCGTTCCGCGCGGAGTATCCCGACTGGGACCTCCGCGTGCGCTACCAGCCCTTCAGCAAAGCCCTCGACGTGCTGCGCCGGGGAGACATCGACGTCTTCATCGGCTGGCTGCCCGTGGCCGAGCCCGATCTCACCGCGGGGCCGGTCATGTTCACTGAGCCCATGGTCGTGGCGCTGTCTCCCGACCACGACCTCGCCGCACGCGATGCGGTCAACCTGGAGGACCTCGCCGCCTTCGCGGTGATCGACACCGCCGACTCCCTGCCGCTCGACTACATCGGCGTGTTCAACCCGTTCCGGACGCCCAGGGGGCGCGACATCGGCCGCGGCCCGGTGGCCGGGGACGTGGAACAGGTCTTCGACGCGATCGCGAGCGGCGAGATCGCGCAGCCCCTCAGCGGCCACGCCGCCCGCTACCACCTGCGCCCCGATGTGACCTACCGACCGTTCCGCCAGGACTGGACGACCAGCTGGGGCCCGATCTGGCGGACCGAGAACGAGAACGCGGGCATCCGCGCCCTCGCGGCCGTGCTGTCGGCCCTGGGCCCGCGAGCTCTCTGAGCGCCCGGCCAGGACTACCGCGTCAGGCCGGGACCACCGCGTCAGGCCAGGACTACTGCGTCAGGCCAGGACTGCCGCGTCAGGCCAGGATCACTGGGGCGCCGCGCCCTGGTCCCGGGGCTTCTCGGGGCTCACGTCCTGGTCCTCGGCCGTGCCCGCCAGGTCGTCGAGGAACCGGGTGACGATCTCGCGCTCCTGCGGCGTCAGGCGTGCCGCGGCGTCGAACCGGCGGGCGTGGGTGCGGCCCACGGCCTGCCGCGCCGCGTGGCGCGTGTCCTCGGTGACCTCGATCGCGAGGCTGCGCCGGTCGGAGGGGTGCGGAAACCGCAGCACGTGGTCGCCCGCCGCCAGCCGGTCGATCAGCTTCGTGGTCGACGCCGTCGTGATGCCCAGGTGCTCGGCGATCGCTCCGGGTGTCACCACGCGCCCATGGTTCTGCATAGCGAGGATGAAGCGCAGCGCCCGCATGTCGGTCTCACCGAGCCTCATGTAGCGCCGCGAGGCCTCGCTCATGCGGCGCTCGGCCTCGCGCCAGCGGCGCAGCGCCTCCAGGACACCGACCACCTGGTCGACGTCGCCGTCGTCCAGACCCGCTCGGCGCACGAGCTCCTGCTCGGGATCCAGCACTCGCGGGTCCATCATCGATGGCTCGTCCTGGTCGCGCGGCACGGGTTCGGGGCTCACGCTCGGATGGTACTCCGCTCAGCTAATTGCGTCATATGCTTGAATATAGCCTGGCTAGCTAATCCCGCTGACACATCGGCGTGCCACGACGACCGGAGATGGAGGTCCTGCCGCATGCGGCTCTGGTCCCTCGACCCTGCCCTGCTCGACCGACAGGGACTCGTCGCATGCTGGCGCGAGGCGCTCCTGGCACAGGCGGTGCTCCTCGGCCGCACCCGGGGCTACACCGCGCACCCGCAGCTCGAACGCTTCCGGGAGCACCCGCAGCCCGCGGCCGCCATCTCCGCGTACCTCCACGGCCTGCACGACGAGGCGATGCGGCGCGGGTACCAGTTCGACGAACAGCGGATCGCGCAGCCCCTGGAGCAGCACGTCCACGACACGCCCAGGATCTTCGTGACCACCGGGCAGCTCGACCTGGAGTGGAAGCACCTCCTGCACAAGCTCGCCGTCCGCTCCCCCGCCCACCACGCCCGTCTCGTCTCGACCGGTTCGCCGGCGCCCCACCCCCTGTTCGTCGCCGTACCCGGCGACGTGGCGAGCTGGGAGCGCGCCTCGTGACCGTCGGCTCGCGCGTGCCACGCTGGCTCCGGGTCACCTTGCCGGCCGTCCTCATCATCGTCTGGTTCGTGGGCGCCGCGATCGGCGGCCCGTACTTCGGCCGGGTCGACGAGGTCTCCTCCAACGACCGCACCGCCTACCTGCCCGCCACCGCCGAGGCGACCGAGGTGCAGGAGCGGCTCTCTGGCTTCACCGAGGGTGACGCGGTGCCCGCGATCGTCGTCTTCGTCGCCGCCGACGGCACGGCCGCCGACGGCACGGCTCCCGACGGCACGGCTCCCGGTACCTCGGGCGAGCTCACCGACGACGACCTCGCCGCCATCGGCGAGCAGCTCGAGGCGGTCGCCGACCTGGAGGTCGTCGACGGCGACGTCTCCCCGCCCATCCCCGCCGAGGACGGCGCCGCCGCGCAGTCGTTCGTACCGCTGTCCGGATCGGCCGACCTCGGTGAGGCGACGGCGCAGCTCCGGGACACCCTCAGCAGCGGCCTGCCCGACGGCGTCGACCTGTACATCACGGGGCCTGCCGGCTTCTCCAGCGACCTGGTGTCCGCGTTCGCCGGTATCGACGGCATCCTGCTCGGCGTCGCCCTCGCGGCGGTGCTGGTCATCCTCGTCGCCGTGTACCGCTCGCTGCTGCTCCCGCTCGCCGTGCTCGCGACCAGCATGTTCGCGCTGTGCCTCGCGCTCCTGACGGTCTGGCACCTCGCCCGGTCCGGGGTGCTGCTGCTCAGCGGGCAGACGCAGGGCATCCTGTTCATCCTCGTCATCGGAGCGGCGACCGACTACGCCCTCCTGTACGTCGCGCGCTTCCGGGAGGAGCTGGTCCACACACCGGACCGGTGGACCGCCACCGTGCGTGCGCTGCGCGGGTCGGTCGAGCCGATCCTCGCCTCGGGCGGCACCGTCATCGCGGGCCTGCTCTGTCTGCTGCTGAGCGAGCTGCGCTCCAACAGCGCACTCGGTCCGGTCGCCGCCGTCGGCATCCTCTTCGCGATGCTCGCTGCGCTCACCCTGCTTCCAGCCCTGCTGCTCGCTCTCGGCCGCGCGGCGTTCTGGCCCCGCCGGCCCAGCTACGACCCGGAGGCCGCACGAGCCGGCGCCCAGGTCGACGGCGTGTGGGGCCGGCTCTCCCGCGGGATCCGCGCCAGGCCGCGCACCATCTGGGTGACGACGACGGCGGTCCTCACCCTCGGCTGCGTGGGGATCACCCAGCTCCAGGCGACGGGTGTGCCCCAGTCGGAGCTCGTCCTCGGCGTCTCCGAGGCGCGCACCGGGCAGGATCGGCTCGCGGAGCACTTCCCTGCGGGCTCGGGTAGCCCGGTCTACGTCGTCGCGCCGGAGGACGAGCTGCAGCGCGCTGCCGACGTCCTGCTCGACGAGGACGGGATCGCCCGGGTGGCGATCACGGCGGAGACCCCGAGCGGGACCGCTCCGGTGACCGCGGAGGGCATCCAGGCGTTCGGCGCGCCGGGCAGCTCGGACGGGGCGCCGTCCGGGGCCCCGACGCCGTCGGCCCCGGCACCGTCGGCCCCGGCCGCACGCGAACCCGTCGCGCCCGAACCGGTGGTCTCGGACGGCGCGGTGCTCCTCCAGGGCACCCCGAACGACGCCGCGGACTCTGCCGCCGCCGAACAGACGGTCCGCGACCTGCGCACCGCCTACGCCGACGTCGTTCCCGAGGCCCTGGTGGGCGGCGAGTCCGCCACCGACCTCGACACGAACGAGGCGTCGATCCGCGACCGTGCCCTCATCGTGCCGATCGTGCTCGTCGTGATTCTCCTGATCCTCATGCTGCTGCTGCGTGCGGTGCTCGCGCCGGTCCTGCTGATCCTCACGACGGTCCTGTCCTTCGGGACCGCGATGGGCGTGGCGGCTCTCGTGTTCAACGAGGTGCTCGGGTTCCCCGGCGCGGATCCGGCGGTGCCGCTGTTCGGCTTCGTCTTCCTCGTCGCGCTCGGGATCGACTACAACATCTTCCTCATGACCCGGGTCCGCGAGGAGTCGATCACGCACGGCACACGCGAGGGCGTGCTGCGTGGGCTCAGGCTGACCGGGGGCATCATCACCTCGGCAGGCCTGGTGCTCGCGGCCACCTTCACGGCGCTCGCGGTCATCCCGGTGCTGTTCCTCGCGCAGCTCGCCTTCATCGTCGCCTTCGGCGTCCTCCTCGACACCTTCGCGGTCCGTTCGCTGCTCGTCCCCGCCCTCGGCTACGACATCGGACGGGCGATCTGGTGGCCGTCGAAGCTGGCCCGCGGGGAGCGGTAGCCGCTGTCCCACACGGCCGCCGACCAGGGTGAACGTCTCGCTCTGCCACTGGCAGAGCTCGCCGGACGCACACGTCGGAGTGGAATCCGGACGGCACGTCACCGCACCGCAGCACAAGGGTCGCTGACGCGGCCCTAGCCGGGATTCAGCACCTCATCGTCCGCGTGCGCGCCGAGCTCGGCGACGCGCACCTCCGCGATGCGCTCGTACCGGCTGATCCGGTCGGTCCACTCCGCGTCGACGCCGAACGCCACCCGCGCGAAGCCCACCCGCGCGACGGCCTCGGCCAGACCTGGATCTCCGGGCGCGAGCAGCCGCACCGGCTCGTCGAGCGCCACGGTGTGCGGCGGCACGAAGTACTCGTCCGGCACAACGGTGTGCGCATGGACGAGCGCACCGACCGCGACAACCGAGCCGGCCCCCAACCGTGCGCGCTGCAGGACGGTCGCCGCGGTCGCCACGTAGACACACCTGCCGACCTCGCAGCCCAGCAGCGTGGCCTGCGGCCCCACGAAGACGTGGTCGCCGACCAGCACCGGCTGATCGCCGGCGACCGCAGACCCGCGCAACACCGCGTTCTCGCAGATCACCGCCGCCTCCCCGACCTCGATCCGAGACCCTTCGGCATCGAGCACCGCGCCGTACATCACCCGCGCCCTCGGCCCCACGCGGACATCACCGACCAGCGTGGCCGTCGGGGCTATGTAGGCGGTCGGATGGACCTGCGGTTCCAACCCGCGGTGCCGGATGCGGATTCCCTGCGCTTCAGCGATCACGTACGGATTCTCGCCCGACCGACCGCGAGCATGCTGGCGGATTTCTGACGTCGCGTTCGCACGGACCTGTGGCTGCTCGCCTGGTCCCGCTGAGGCACGAACGGTTATCCACAGATTCAGAGTTCAGCCATCCATGCGGACCTTTGTTCGATAGAATCGGAGCACGCAGACGTGGGGTGTGGAAGGCGCTCCGCGCTGCGACGGACGGATCGAGGGGGTGGGACCGTGGCAGCAGATCAGGACGACGGCGATGTTCAGCGCCCTGTCGAGTGCGTCCTCACCGATCTGGAGAACCTGCTGGACGAGCTCGCCCACACCGTCAGTCCCGAGGCGCTGGATGGTGCTCGTGCCGGCCTCGCTGCTGGTGCTGGCACTGGTCCTAGTGCTGGTTTGGCTTCGCGCGGGCCGATGCCGGCCACGCGCCTGGTGGCGGTGTCGGCGCGGTTGCGCGTGGCGGGCACCCGGTTGGATGCGGTGCGGTGGTCGGTACTGCCCCGGATCGAGGCCGCGGGGCTCTGGGCGCAGTCCGGTGCTCGCACGTTCGCGGTCTGGCTCGCCCGCAACGAAGACGTGCAGACCGCGACCGCGAAGCGGGACGTCCGTACCGCCCGGGCACTGCGTGATCACCTGCCCGCGACCCTGACCAAGGCACTCGCCGGACACATCAGCCAGGACAAGGTACGGGCTCTGGTCGAGGTCGCGACCACCAGCCCCGAGCGGACCCAGGCTCTCGGGGCCCCGGCGGTGGACCTGGCCACCATCGAACCGGCCGCGACAGAACCGGGTCCGGACGGACGGGCCCCGGACGGTGTAGAGGGCACTGAGGGCACTGAGGGCACAGACGCCGACGGTGCGATCGACGGGGAGACCAAGGGCGGGGACGATGGCGAGGCGCCCGGGATCGACGGCCCGACGCTGGACGGCTCTGCCGTGCCGGCGGTCGGCTCGCCGACGTGGGAGGAGCAGCTGCTGGACTGGTCGAGCGAGAACGGACCGGACCGGTTCCGGGGCCTGGTGCGCTACTTCGCCCGCCACGCCGACCCGGAGGCCGACGAGCGTGGCTACGCCAAGGCCAAGGACCGTGAGTACCTGGACGTCTCGCCGACGCTGGGCGGGTATCACCTGTCCGGGTTCCTCACCGAGGAGCACGGCCAGGCACTGACTACCGCGGTCGGGTCGGTCATGGGCGCACCGGCCACGGGCGATGACCGCACCCCCGGACAGCGCCGTGCCCAGGCACTGGCCGACATCGCCCGCGTCGTGCTGGACAACGGCCACACCGGCACCGGTGCGGCCGTGCGCCCCCACCTGTCGGTGACCGTGTCCTGGACCGAGCTCCAAGCACTGGCAGCGAAGAACCAGATCAACACCGCCCGGCCCACGACAGGCACCAGCACAGCAACCGGCAGCGGCACCGGCAGCGGCAGCGGCACCGGCAGCGGCACCAGCACCGGCAGCCCAGGTATGTCCGGAACGGGTACCGGGGGCGTGGCCGGGCTCGACGGGATCGGCGTGCCCACGATCAAGACACCCGCCGTGTTCACCGAGACCAACCATCCCGTCCCGGCCAGCCTCCTGCGGCGCCTCGCGTGCGACAGCCAGATCACCCGCATCGTGTTCGGACCCGACTCCCAGATCCTGGACGTCGGCCGCACCCAGCGCACCGTCACCGGACAGCTACGACGAGCCGTCATCGCCCGCGACAGACACTGCGTCCTGGGACAGTGCGACCAACCACCATCGCGCTGCGAGGTGCACCACGCCCTACGCCACTGGGCCGACGGCGGCGAGACCAGCGCGAGCAACGCCGCCCTCCTCTGCTGGCACCACCACGACCTCGTCGACAGCCAAGGCATCACCATGCACTACGACAACGGCTGGCACTTCACCGACCGCAACGGCCACCCTCTCCACACCACCAGTGCCCGCACATGACCGGGCCACACCACGGCCGTCACCGCACCGAGCCCCTCCGGAAGACCTCGCGCACCGGATCCCGCGTCCGTAGAAGGCTGCTCGTAAGCCAGGACCCACTAGCGTGTCCCCTCACGCTCTGTCGCTACGAGTCCGGCGATCACCCGGCCCAGACCGTCTCGGAACCAGGTGTCGACGTCGGCGCCGAACGCGTGTGGAAGCCTCCCGCCGCTCGTCGCCTCGAGCCACGGGTGCCGACGGCGCATGCCCGTGCGGTCGAGCCGCCGCGCCTCCTCCGACCACCAGGCCCGGTAGGCCGTCCCCGAGTGTGCTGTCTCCTCGCGCTCGGCCAGGAGCAGCAGTGCCATGCCCTGCACGTATCCGCTCAGAGCGATGTATCGGCCGAGCGCCGCCGTCGGATCGAGGCCGAGCGCCACGAACGCCTCCGTACTCGCCCGCGCGGCATCCAGCACAGCGGGGACGAGGGGCGGGCGGCTGGTCGCGACCAGCGACACGAGCCACGGATGCAACCGGTACGCCGCCCACTCCTCCTCGGCAAGGCGGGTGAGCGTCCGGACCGGGCTCACGGACGACGGCGCGGCGCGCTGCGGTCGGACGAAAAGCTGCTGCACCACCGCTGCCACAAGACCGTCCCGGCTGCCGAACGCCCGGCGCGCTTCGGGCAGTGCCACTCCGGCGTGCTGAGCAACGGTGCGCAGGGTCACCGTCGCGATCCCGTCGGCGTCAGCCAGGGCGATGGCCACCCGGATCAGATCGCCGTGAGCGTGGTCGGCCGCCTGGCCCGTCGCGGGTCCGGCACGGTGGTCGGCAGCCTGGCCCGTCGCGGGTCCAGCCGCGGGTCCGGCACCGGGTCCGGCACCGGGTCCGGCACCGGAGCCAGCCGCGGGCCGCGACATCGGAGCCGTGAGCCGGCCTTGGTCCCGGCGCCGTCGGTACGCCCGCGACTGGCAGGACCGGGAGCAGTAGCGACGGGGCCGACCGGAGCGGGCCACCTGCCCAAGCTCCTGCCCGCACTCCACGCACGTCATGTTCCGCCCTCCTTGCTCCGCTCCCCCGCCGCTCGCAGCGTCTGCAGCGTCGCCGGCACCGTCGCTCACCGTCGCCGGCACCGTCGCCGGCACCGTCGCCCACCGTGGTCCGCACGACCCGCGCCGTCCGCACCGTCGTCCGGAGCCAAATTCAACCCTCCTCCGAACCAGCGCTCGCACCGTCTCCGCAGTGGTCTCGGCTCTTGATTCGCCGGAACTTCGTCGACAGTTTCGTCGCGCGCGTTCGTGCGACGAAAGTACTCCACCAGCCGCGCGGCGTGCACGAGCCTGGGGGGTATGTCGATGCCTCGTTTGACCATCCGTCCGTCCGGACCCCCGGAGTTCGACGCGGTACTGCCCATGTGCGTCGAGGCCTTCGCCGACGAAGCAGTCTCGGCGTGGGTCGAGCCCGAGCCCGAGAGACGGCACGAACGCACCCGTGAGCTCTTCACCTCGTCGCTTCGGGCGGCCGTCGACGCCGGGCAGCTCGTCGTCGCGTTCCTCCCCGGCGGGGAGCCCGTCGCGGGCTCCGTCTGGGCAGATCTGGACGGCGCACCGCCGGTCCCCGAGCTTCCCGACGACGACCGGCCGGTCTCCCGGCGTCTCTTCGCCGTCCTGTCAGCCACGGGTTCCCGGCATCCCGCCGTACCGCACGTCTATCTGTCGGCCATGGCGGCCCTCCCTCGCCACCGTGGACACGGCGCTGGGGCCGCCATCCTCCGCTACGGCCTCGATCGTGCACGTGACCGCGGCCTTCCGGTCTACCTGGAGGCCTCGACCCCGCGGAACCAGAGGTTTTACGCGCGGCACGGTTTCCAGGACCACGGCGAGCCCGTCCGGCTGCCCGACGGCGGTCCGGTCCTCCAGCCCATGTGGCACGGAACCCAGTGACCGACGGTGGACGGGGAACTCTCCTGAGGCCCCACCGCGCCGGACTCTCTCACTGCACCGGTCCCCCAGAACCGGTCGCCCAGAACCGGTCGCCCAGAACCGGTCGCCACGGACCACTCACCCAGGACCACTCACCCAGAACCAGTCGCCCTCAACCGGCCGCCACGGACCACTCACCCAGGACCGCTGACCCAGGACTGCTCACCCAGGACCGCTCGCCACGGCTCGGCGCTCAGTCTGCCGCCGGGCCGAAGCGTTCGGTGCGGACCCGGGCCGGGTCGTGGCCCTGGGCCACGACCATGCGGGAGACCGCCTCGACGAATCCCGTAGGACCGCAGACGTACACCCGCGGCTCCAGCTCTGGCGGCCAGCCCCACGTCGCCAGCTCCGAGGAGGTCAGGCGCCGCGGCCCGCGCAGCTCGGTGAGCGACACGGCCCGCGTGAAGATCGTACGGGTCTCGAACCCGTCAGCGCGGGCCGCGAGCGCCTCCAGCTCGTCCGGATACAGCTGGTCCTCCGCCGTCCGGACCGAGTAGATCAGGCGGACCGGCGTCCTGTCTCCGGCCTCGCGCCGGGCCCGGGCCATGGCCATCACCGGTACCAGGCCCGACCCTCCGGCCAGGAGCAGCACCGGCGTGCCGGCGTCGGTCACCGGGTCCCAGACGAACCAGCCGCCGATGGGTCCGCGCACCTCGATCGCGGACCCGAGCGGGAACTCGTCGACGAGGTACGGGGACGCCTCGCCGCCCCGGACCCTCTGGACGGTGACGTCCACCCGGCTGGTGCCGGCCGCCGTCGGCCCGCTCGCGACGGAGTACGACCGTTCGGCGGTGTAGCCGTCGGGCGCGGTGAGGCGCAGGTCGAGGTGCTGTCCGGCCTGGTGACCCGGCCAGTCGGGGACGTCGAGCACGAGGGTCGCGGCGGACGGGCTCTCGGTTCGCCGCTCCACCAGGGTGGCGACCTGCCAGCCGGACCGTACCGCGTAGCGCTCACCGAGCCGGGCGCCCTGCTCCTCGACGGGACCAGTTCCCGAATGCGGCATCTCAGTCACAGCGGCACCTCAGTCACAGCGGCACCTCAGTCACAGCGGCACCTCAGTCACAGCGGCACCTCAGTCACCCTGGTACCTCTGCTCACGCCAAGGGTCGCCGAGGTCGTGGTAGCCGAGCTTCTCCCAGAAGCCGGGCCGGTCCACCGGCATGAGCGTGAGCGAGCGCACCCACTTGGCCGATTTCCAGAAGTACAGGTGCGGCACCAGCAGCCGTGCCGGGCCGCCGTGCTCGGCGTGCAGCGGCGCACCGTCGAAGGTGTGCACTATCCATGCCTTGCCGCCCAGCAGGTCTGCGACCGGCAGGTTGGTGGTGTATCCGCCGTACGAGCCCACCATCGCGAAGTCCGCGGTGGACTCCACCTCGGCGAGCAGGACGTCGAGGGAGACGCCACGCCAGCGGGTGCCGAACTTGGACCACCGCGTGACGCAGTGGATGTCGGCGGTCGGCTCGTCCTGGGGCAGGGCCATGAGCTGCGCCCAGGTCCAGGACCTCGTGGCACCGGCCTCGTTCGTGACCGTGAAGCTCCACGTCGCGGGGCTGACGTTGGGCGTGGGGCCGGCGGAGAGGACAGGAAAACCGTCCTCCGCGTACTGCCCCGCCGGCAGCGTCACACCCTCGGGGCGCGCCCGTCCGCGAAAGCCCGGAGTGAGGGTGGCACCGGCGCCATGCTCAGGCCCGGCAGGATCGGGGCCACCCGGTACGGGCGGGTGCGCGCTCGTCATGCCTCAAGGTAGTGCGACGCCGGCCATGTCGTCATCCGAAGACGACACACCACCCGCGTCCCACGTCAGCGGTCACCGGTGCTCCGCGAGCTCACTGCCCGGAACCAGCGTCCGGAATCAGCGCCCGAAATCACTGCCCAGAACCATCGCCCAGAACCATGGCCCAGAACCGTTGCCCAGAACATGACCCGGCCATAGCATCCACCTGACCTAATTTTCACCCGCTCGCGACACATGCGCCGTCGGCCGTACCCGTCAGGCACCAGCACGTCGGGGCCAGGGCCGCCGGCACAGGAGAGGTCAGTCATGGACCGTCCGCCCAGCACCGCATCCCGATTTCCCCGCCGGACCTTCCGACGCACGGCTACCCGACGCACGGCTACCCGACGCACGGCTACCCGACGCACATCTACCCGACGCACGGCTGCCCCACGCACGTCTACCCGCCCCACGCCCACCCGTGTCGCAGCGACGCTCGCGGTCGCCGCGCTCGCCCTGACCGCACCGGCAGCCGTCGCGCACGCCGCCGTCGCACACGCCGACCCGCCGCCCAACCTGCCGCAGAACGCCTCCAGCACCGAGCAGACCTTCTCTCCCGCCTACGACTACGACGGCGACGGCTGCTACGCGACGCCCGCCATCGGACCGGACGGCACCCTCGCGCCAGGCCTCGACATCGGCGGAGCCGTCAACGGGAACTGCCGCGACCAGTGGGACCTGGACAACTCGCAGACCTACTCGCGCGAGAAGTGCAACAACGGCTGGTGCGCCGTGATGTACGCGAGCTACTTCGAGAAGGACCAGACCATGGCCGGCCCGATCGCGATCGGCAGCCACAAGCACGACTGGGAGCACGTGGTCGTGTGGGTCGACCAGGGCTCGAACCAGGTGGAGCACGTCTCGATCACCGAGCACAGCGGGTCGGCCACCTATCCCCGGTCCGACGTACTGTTCGAGGGCTCGCACCCCAAGATCGTCTTCCACAAGGACGGGCTGAGCACCCACCTGTTCCGCCTCGCGAACGGAAACGACGACCCGCCGGAGAACCACTACGGCGACTGGCGCTACCCGCCGGTCGTCGGCTGGGACGGCTGGCCCAGCGCGTCGCTGCGCGACCGCCTCATGACCGCCGACTTCGGCGGGGCGACCATCAAGATCGACGACGGCGACTTCACCGGGTGGCTGGAGCGGATGAAGCCGGCCGGCATCCCGTTCGACCCGGCGGCGTAGCACCCTCCGCCCGCCTCCGCCCGCCTCGGCCCACCCTCCCACGGTCGCCCTCCGACAGCCGGCGCGCTGTGACCACCACCACGTCACATCTCAGCGCACCGCATTGTCGGAAGGGTAAGACCACCAGGAGGTTGTCATGGAGAAGATTCTGATCGTCGGCGGCGGCTACGCCGGCTTCTACGCCGCGTGGGGACTGGAGAAGAAGCTCCGCCGGGGCGAGGCGGACGTCACCCTCGTGGACCCCCACGGCTACATGACCTACCAGCCGTTCCTGCCCGAGGTCGCGGCCGGCTCCATCGAGGCACGGCACGTCATGGTGTCGCTGCGCAGGCACCTGCACCGCACGACCGTCATCGCCGGGCACACGACGTCGATCGACCACTCGCACCGCACCGCGACCGTCCGGACCAACGACGGCGCCCTCCGCGAGATCGAGTACGACACGATCGTCGTCACCGCCGGCGCCGTGACCCGTACGTTCCCGGTTCCCGGGATCGAACAGGAGGCGATCGGCCTCAAGCACGTCGAGGAGGCCGTCGCGATCCGGGACCAGCTCCTGACCGCCTTCGACCGTGCCGCGCTGCTCCCGCCGGGCGCCGAGCGCTGTCGGCTGCTGACGGTCACCGTCGTCGGCGGCGGTTTCACCGGGGTCGAGGTCTTCGGCGAGCTGCTGTCCCTGGCCACAAGCATGCTGCGCGCCTACCCGGAGCTCAGCCGCGACGACCTGGGCTTCCACCTTGTCGACGCGAACGACCGCATCCTGCCCGAGGTCACCGACGAGCCCGGCCGCTGGGTGGTGCGACACCTGGAGAAGCGCGGTGCGCACGTGCACCTCGGCACCCAGGTGGTCTCGGCCACCGACGGGCGGATCATGCTGTCCACCGGCGAGTCGTACGGCAACGGGCTGCTGATCTGGGCCGCCGGCAACGGCAGCAACCCCGTCGTCGCGCGCAACACCGACCTCCCGGTCGACGAGCGCGGTCTGGTCCGCGTCCGGGCCGACCTCCGGGCCGGCACCTCCGAGGCACCGGTGCCGCACGCGTGGGCCGCCGGCGACAACGCCGCCGTCCCCGACCTGGCCTCGGCCGTCCCCGGCACGCGGACCGTGCCCAACGCACAGCACGCGGTTCGCCAGGGCAAGCTGCTGGCCGCCAACCTGGTCGCCGACCTGCACGGCAAGCAGCCACGGCAGTACCTCCACCACAGCCTCGGCACAGTGGCGACCCTCGGCATCGGGCACGGGATCTTCCAGTACCGCCGCCTGGTCGTCACGGGCTTCCCGGCCTGGCTCATGCACCGGGGCTACCACGTCCTCGCCGTCCCGACGTGGGAACGCAAGGTCCGCGTGCTGCTCGTCTGGGTGTCGGCCGTGCTCTTCGGCCGGGACATCATCCCGCTCTCCACGGTGCAGCGTCCGCGCGCGGCCTTTCTCGCCGGTGGCGACCCGTTCGCCGGGTCCGACGGCGACCACCCCGCCGCCCCGCCCGCGCAGCACGGCAGGCCCGAGCTGAGCGTGGTGCGCGATGCGGGCTGACGGTCACCGCCTCCGGCGGCAGCAGAACCAGCAGAACCACCGGGACCAGCAGGACCGCCGTCGCCCGCGGGCTGCCCTTGCCCGGCTCGACGCGCGCGCGTCGAACCTCGCCCGACGGCGGGTACACCTGCGGTGGTCAAACCTGTTCGGCGTCGTGACGTTCGCGTGCCTGCTCGTGCTGGCTCTGACCGGCATCCTGCTGGCCACCTGGTACACGCCGTCGAACGAGCTCGTCACCTACGACGGCCCCTACGGACCGCTCCAGGGCGCGACGGTGACCGAGGCCTTCGCCTCGACCATGCGCATCTCGTTCGAGCAGACCGGCGGTCTCCTGGTGCGCCAGACGCACCACTGGGCGGCGCTGATCATGCCGGCGTCGATGATCGTGCAGCTCCTCGTCACGTTCTTCGCCGGCGGGTTCCGCCGTCCGCGGCAGCTGAGCTGGGTCCTGCTGGTCGGAGCCTTCATCCTGGTCCTGCTCGCCGGCTGGAGCGGCTACGCGCTGCCGGACGACATGCTGTCGGGCACCGGCCTGCGCATCGTGGAGGGTGTGGTCCTGAGCATCCCCGTCATCGGCACGTGGACGGCGAACCTGATGTTCGGCGGGCCGTTCCCCGGCCAGATCATCGAGAACCTGTATCCCGTGCACGCCGTGGTCGCCCCGGGGCTGCTCGTCGTGGTGCTCGCCGCTCGCGCGGCGCTCGCCGTCCGGCACGGGCAGCCGCAGCCGGCACTGCCCGCGCCCTCGCTCGGGCTCCGCCTCTGGCCCGACGCCGCCCTCCACGCCGCCGGGCTGGTCGGCCTCACCAGTGGTGTGCTCGTGCTGCTCGGTGCTACCTCGACGATCAGCCCGGTCTGGTCCTATGGCCCGGCGTCCGTTGGCGAGGTCGGCGCGGGGAGCCAGCCGGACTGGTACATGGGGTTCCTCGACGGTGCCCTGCGGCTGGTCCCGGTCGGCTGGGAGACGGAGTGGGGCGGCTGGACGTGGACGTTCGCGACGCTGGTGCCCCTGGTCGTGATCGGCGGGTACTTCGCGCTCCTGATCGTCTACCCGTACCTCGAGGCGTGGGTGAACCAGGACGGCGAGCCGCACCACGTGCTCGACCGGCCGAGGAACGTCCCTGTGCGCACCGGGATCGGCGTGGCCGGGGCGCTTTTCTACGGCATCCTGTGGGGCGCGGCGAGCGCCGACATCGTCTCCACCGAGTTCCGCGTGCCGTTCGAGACGATCATCACGACCCTCCAGGTCGCGCTGGTCTTCGGTCCCCCGCTGGCGTTCGAGGTCACCCGGCGCCTGTGCATCGGCCTGCAGCGCAAGGATCGCGAGACAGCGCTGCACGGGCACGAGACGGGCCGGGTGGTCCGGATGCCGAACGGCGGGTACGCCGAGATCCATCGGCCGGTCGACGACGCGGAGCGAGCGCGCCTGGCCGTGACTCCGGTGCCGGCCACGCCGGGCAGGCGGGACAGGGACGGACACCTCCCGGGGCGGGAACGGCTGCGGGGGGCGCTGTCCCGGCAGTTCGGCACGGGCCACGTGGTTGCCGCGGCGCGCGACGGCGATCCGTCGAGCACCGGGGTGGTCAAGACCGAGTGAGCCCGGTTGCCGGCAGCGCGCGGCGAGTTCGGTCGGTTGGGATGAAATCGGTCAATCGTTCGACCGATCTCATCCCAACCGACCGAACTCACGTGGGACGCCGGTCAACCGGCCGAACTGGCGGGGGCACCGTCACCAGTCCACCGCCCGGAGCGTCGCGACGACGGACGGCCACCGGGCGACGGTCCGCGCCAGGACGACGTCGGCCCGCATGCCCGGGACGAGCGATCCTCGGTCGGCCAGCCCTGCCGCACGCGCCGGGCCTGAGGTGACGAGGGCTACGGCGCGCGGCAGGTCGAGCAGCCCTTCACGGACGAGCACCTCGATGACGGCCAGCAACGTGGCAGGCACGTAGTCGGACGCGAGCGCGTCGACGAGCCCGAGGGCCACCAGCTCGCGCGCCGAGACGTTGGCGGTGTGCGAGCCGCCGCGCACGGCGTTCGGCGCGCCGGCCACGATCGCGAGCCCGTGGGCACGCGCGGCGCGGGCCGCTTCGACGGTCGTCGGGAACTCGGCGACGACGCCGCCCCTGGCCACCAGCGCCTCGATGTCGCCATCGGACTCGGGGTCGTGACCGGCCAGGCGGATGCGGCCCGCCCTGGCGAGCTCGCCGAGCCGGGTGAGGGTCGCGGCGGCGACGTCGGACCGGGCCTCCCGTTCCCGGCGCCATCTCTGGACGTGGGTGCGCGCGTCGGTGGACGAGAAGCCCTCCCGGCCCACGAGCAAGCGTTCCATGGCCGCAGGGTCGGCGTACTGCCCGATCCCCGGGGTGTGGTCCTCGTGGGAGACCAGGGGCGGGATGTCGTCGGGCGAGGCGTGCGCGAGCGCCGCCTCCAGCTCGGGCAGCGCCGCCGGGCTGCGGATGTCGAGCCGGTGCAGCACGCGCGTGCCGGACGCCCGGGCCGCGGGGGCCTGGAGCGCTTGGAGCAGGTCCTCGGGTCCGGGTCGGCCGGCGGGCAGTCCGACGGGCGTGTGCGCGCCGAAGGGCACGCCGTGGAACGCGGTGAGCACCCCGCAACCGGCGAGGCGTTCGGTGGCGGTGCGGACGGCGAGGTCGAGCGGGAGGTCGGCGCCGGGGCGCGGCCTGCGCTCGTGGGCGAGGACGTCGGTGTGCACGTCCACGAGGCCGGGCAGGCAGAGGGCTCCGCGTCCGTCGAGGTCGGCACGTGCGCCGGGCGGACGCGGGCCCACCTCGACGATCCGGCCCTCTCGCGCGACGACCCAGGCGTCGTCGACCACCCGGTCGGGGAGGACGGCGGTGACACCCGCGAGGGTCCAGTCCCCCGGCGTCGCCCCGAGCGGCCAGCCCAGCTGCCGCACGGCCGCCACAGCAGGCACAGCAGGCACAGCAGGCGGCGGGCGCCCGGCCCGCGGCGCGCTCGTCGCGTGGTTCACCGCCCCATGTTGTCCGGACGACCTGGCGGGACGGTGAACGACAGTTCATCCGCCGTTCACCACGGCAGGGCCGGCGGTTCTCCCCACCCTCACAGACTCGGCGACGGCGCCCGTACGGGGCACCGCCAGAACGGCTACGACCGGAGAGATGATGAAGAACACCACGACCCTCGCCGCAGCGGCGTTCGCCGCGGCGACGGCGCTGACGATGTCCGCGTGTGCCGGCGGCTCCGGGGCCGCGGCCGAGAGCACCACCGCCGAGGGCTTCCCGTCGGTCATCCGGCTGGCCGCGATCCCGGCGGAGAACTCGACGGATCTCGCCGCCGGATACGACCCCATCGTCGCGATGCTCGAGGAGGAGACGGGCGCGACCGTCGAGGTGAGCCAGGCCTCGGACTACGCGGGCGTCATCGAGGGGCTCATCGCCGACAAGGTCGACCTCGCGTTCCTCGGCTCGTTCGCGTACGTGATCGCCACGCACAACGACGCGGCGATCACTCCCCTCGGCGCGGCCATCGAGGCGAAGGACGCGGAGCCCGGCTACTACTCGCTCGGCATCGCCCCCGGCGACAGCGACATCGAAAGCCTCGAGGACTTCGCCGGGCGCAGCGTGTGCTTCGTCGACCCCGGCTCGACGTCGGGCTTCCTGTACCCGAGCGCCGGCCTCATCGACGCGGGCGTCATCGCCTCCGGCAAGGAGGCCGACGTCGCGGCGGGTGTCCAGCCCCTCTACGCCGGCGCGCACGACGCCTCGGCGCTCGGTGTCGCCGCCGGCGACTGCGAGGCGGGCTTCGCCATGGAGTCCATGGTCACCGAGACGCTTCCGGCGGCAGGCGAGCTGGCCGACGGCGACCTGAGGGAGGTCTGGCGCTCGCCCAAGATCTCGGGCTCGCTCTTCGTCGGCAACGACGCGCTCGGCGAGGACGTGAACGCGAAGCTCACGACCCTCATCACGGAGAAGGCCAACTCGGAGTACCTGCTGTCGAAGGGCTACTGCGACGGCGAGTGCCTGCTCACCGACGAGGACGCCTGGGGCTTCGCGCCCGCGAAGGACGCGGACTACGACGGGACCCGCGAGGTCTGCACGCTCACCAAGTCGGACAAGTGCGCGGGCTGACCGTGCAGCCCGACACCGTGCAGCCCGACACCGTGCAACCTGACACCGTGCAGCCCGACACCGTGCAGCCCGCCGGCGCAGAGCCCGTCGTCCGGGTGCGCGGCCTCACCAAGGAGTTCGACGGGACGACGGCGCTGGCGGGCGTCGACCTCGACGTGGCGCGTGGCGAGCTGCTCGTGCTGCTCGGCCTGTCGGGCTCGGGCAAGTCGACGCTCCTGCGCTGCCTGAACGGCCTGCACCGGCCCACGGACGGCGAGGTCACCGTGGCGGGCACGCGCGTCGACCGCGCGTCGGGGCGCGAGCTGCGCCGGCTGCGCACCGAGGTGGGCTTCGTCTTCCAGCAGTTCAACCTGGTCGGCCGACTCACCTGCCTGGAGAACGTCCTGATCGGTGGGCTCGGGCGGGTCCGCGGTCCCCGGTACGGCGTCACCACGTACTCGCGCAGGATGCGGGAGGAGGCGCTGGCCCACATCGAGCGGGTGGGCCTCGCGGACCATGCCTACCAGCGCGCCGACACCCTCTCGGGCGGTCAGCAGCAGCGCGTCGCGATCGCCAGGACGCTCATGCAGCGCCCCCAGCTCGTGCTGGCCGACGAGCCCGTCGCGTCGCTCGACCCGGAGAACGCGGGTGCGGTGATGGACCTCCTCGTGCGGGTGTGCGCCGAGGAAGGGCTGACCGTCGTGTGCACCCTGCACCAGGTGGACCTGGCGCTCGGCTGGGCACACCGGCTGGTCGGCCTGCGCAGCGGGGAGAAGGTCCTCGACCGGCCCGCGGCGGGTCTGACCAGGGACGACGCCATGTCGATCTACCGGCGCGTCGAGCCGGCGGGAGCCCCGGCGTGAACGCGCCGGCCACCCGAGAGCGCCGCGGCAACGAGCACCGCGGCAACGAGCACCACAATACTGAGCACCGCAGTGCCCAGCACCGCATCGGCGGCCGGTTCCCCCTGCCGCCCACGCCGCAGCAGCGCGCGCTCCGCTGGATCGCCGGCGGTTCGGTGCTGCTCACGCTCGTCGCGGCGTCGTCGATCGGCCTCGACCTGCCGACGCTGATCGCGGGCGGTGCGGACGTCGCGTCGCTCGTCGAACGGATGCTCCCGCCACGCGTCGACGACCCCGCGCGCATCGCCGCGCTCACCCTCGACACCGTCCTCATGGCGTTCCTCGGGACGGTGCTCGCGACGTTCCTGTCGGTCCCCCTCGCGTTCCTCGCGGCACGGACGACGACGCCGCACCCCGCCGTCGCCACCATCGCACGCGGCGTGATCACGTTCTGCCGCGCGGTGCCCGACCTCGTGTTCGCGGTGCTGTTCGTCCGCGCGCTCGGGCTCGGCGTGCTGCCTGGCGTGCTCGCCCTCGCGCTCCACTCCGTCGGCATGCTCGGCAAGCTCTTCGCCGACGCGATCGAGGACGCCGACCAGGGCCCGCGCGAGGCCGTGCGCAGCGTCGGCGTCGGCCCGCTGCGCGAGCTGCTCAACGGGGTGGTGCCCCAGGTGGTGCCCGCGTGGATCTCGGCGTTCGTCTACCGGGTCGACATCAACCTGCGCACGTCCGTCGTGCTCGGCTTCGTCGGCGCGGGCGGCATCGGGTTCGCCCTGCAGGACGCCCTGCGCGGGCTCGTGTATCCGAAGGCGCTGGGCATCGTCGGGATCATCCTCGTGGTCGTCGCGGCCATGGAACTGCTCTCGATGGCGGTCCGCCGGGCGCTGCTGGCACCCCGCAACCCGCGTTTCGAGCGCGACCGCGTGGTGCGGTTCGTCTCCGGCGCAGCGGCGGTCGCCCTCACGGCGTTCGCGTTCGTCCGCCTCGGCATCGACCCGGTCGCCCTGGTCACGTCCGTGCCCGACCTGCTAGGGGTCGCCGGCCGCACCTTCCCGCCGGACCTCACGTCGCTCGGGCCGGTGCTCTGGGAGGCCCTCCTCCAGACGCTCGCCATCGGGCTCGTGGCGACGGCGATCGGCGTCGTGCTGTCGCTCCCGCTCGGCCTGCTCGCGGCCCGGAACGTGGCGCCGCACCCCGTGGTCCATGCCGCTGCCCGCACGACGGTGCTCGTCGTCCGGGCGATCCCAGAGCTCGTGCTCGCGGTGATCCTGGTCGCCGCCGTCGGGCTCGGTCCGGTCGCGGGTGCCGTCGCGCTCGGCATCGGCTCGATCGGGTTCCTCGGCAAGCTGGTCGCCGATGCCGTCGAGGAGATCCCCGCAGGGCCCGCCGAGGCGGTGCGATCCGTCGGGGGCGGCTGGTGGAAGGTGCTCTTCGCCGCGGTCCTGCCCCAGAGCATGCCGTCGGTCGTCGGCTCGACGCTCTACCTGCTCGACGTCAACATCCGGACCTCGACGATCCTCGGGATCGTCGGTGCGGGCGGCGTGGGCTTCCTGCTGTTCGAGGCGGTGCGCACGCTCCGGTTCGAGGTGGTCGGCGGCATCGTGCTGCTGGTGTTCGTCGTCGTCCTGCTCATCGAAAGGCTCTCCGGGTGGATCCGCGCACAACTGACCTGACCACTGACACACCGGCAACGGGCCGGACCACCGTGGCACTGTGGGAGGGCGGCGACGCCGTCCGGCTCGTCGAGGTGCCGCTTCCCGAACCGGGTCCCGGTGAGGTGCTCGTCCGCATCCGGCTCGCGACGGTCTGCGGGAGCGACCGGCACTCCGTGTCCGGACGGCGCGCGGCGCCGGTTCCGTCGGTCCTCGGGCACGAGGCGGTGGGCGACGTCGTCGCGACCGGTCCCGGCGGGGCCGCCGCTGCTGCCAACGGCGCGCGCGACGGCCGACCGCTCGCCGAGGGCGACCGGGTCGTGTGGGGCGTGACCGTCGCGTGCGGTACCTGCGACCGGTGCGCCGCCGGCCGTACCGCGAAGTGCCGGGCGGTGCGCAAGGTGGGGCACGAGGGGTTCGCGTCGGCCTGGCCGCTCAGCGGCACCTACGCGCAGCACATCGTCCTGCCGCGTGGCGCGACCATCGCCCGCGTGCCGGCCACCCTGCCCGACGAGCTCGCGTCCCCCGCGGGCTGCGCCACCGCCACCGTCATGGCCACCATCGAGGCCGCCGGGCCGCTCACCGGACGCCGCGTCCTGATCAGCGGCGCGGGCATGCTCGGCATCACCGCGGTGGCCGCCGCACGCGCCGCGGGGGCAGCGCAGGTCCTGGTCACCGATCCGGACCGCGCACGGCTGGACCTCGCGGTGCGCTTCGGCGCCACCTCGACGCACGGTGTCGACGCGCCGGACGGCTCCGGTTCCCTCGGCCCCGTCGACGTCGCGATCGAGCTGTCCGGGGCGAGCTCGGCGGTGGCCAGGTGTCTCGACGCCCTCGACGTCGGCGGGCGGCTCGTGCTGGCCGGCTCCGTCGCGCCCGCGCCGTCCGTCCCGCTCGACGCGGAACGTGTGGTGCGCGGCTGGCTCACGATCGCGGGCGTGCACAACTACGAGCCCCGGCACCTGCGTGCCGCCCTGGACCTGCTCGCCCGCACACGCGACACGGTGCCGTGGCACGAGCTCGTCACGCCCGCCGTCGGGCTGTCTCAGGTCGGTCGGCTGCTCACCGGTCCGTCCGGCGTCGCGCCGCGCGCGGCGGTGGTCCCGTGAGGCGCCGTGCCGTGGGCACCGAGCTCCACGATCACGCGGACGGCGTCCGCGCGCACCCAGCGCTCCGTCGAGAGCAGCGGCGGCCCGTCCGCGCCGTCGCGCGCGAGGCTCGCGATCAGCCAGGCCGGGTCGCCCGGCCGGCAGCCGAGACCGGCGCTCGCGTCGTCGGGGGCGGACTCCATGCTGGCCCGTGTCCACGCACGCTCCGGCCGCGCGCCGGCGACCTCGCGCAGGATCGCGTCCAGCGACTCCTCGTGCCGCAGCGCGGCCGGCAGCTCGGGCACCAGCGCCATCGTCAGCCACTCGACGCCCCACGCGGCCGGCATGCCGTCGATGAACGACCGGCGCACGAGGCGGAAGCCGGGCTCCCCCGGCTCCGTCGCGAGCGCCTCCGCCACGAGCGGCGGCAGCGGGACCTCGTCGCACGCCAGCACGACGGTGCGCGGTGTCGCCCCCGCTTCCCGGATCGTCCGGCTCCAGGACGGAGCCCTGCCGGGCGCGACGAGGTAGTCGACGCGCCGCCGCGTGAAGGTGCCGCCGCCCTGGATGCGACTCACGAGCATCCGGCGCTCGAGCTCCCCGAGGGCAGCGCGAGCCGCCGCCCGGCCGACGCCGAACCGCTGGCCGACCTCCGCCTCCGACGCGACCCGGGTACCCGGCGGGACGTCGGCGAGCTCTTCGGCGAGCACCCGGACGATCTCGGTCGACTTGGTCACTCGCGGACCGTAACCCGACCAGATGGCTCCCGCATGAACTCGTACTCGTACTCGTGCTCGACCCGGCACTCCGCCCGGCACTCGACCCGGATCCTGATCCCCCGTCGGAAGGACCTCCAGTGAACAGCTCCCGTCCAGTCCCTGCGGCAGCGCACGTGGTGGTCGTCGGCGCCGGCGTGGTCGGTCTCGGCGCGGCCGCCGAGGCGCATCGGCGCGGCTACCGCGTCACGGTCGTCGAGCAGGCCGCCTCGGTGGTCGGTGCGTCCGTGCAGAACTTCGGGCACGCCGGTGTCACCGCCCAGTCGGGGCCGGCCCGCGAGTACGCTCTCGCGGCTCGCGAGCGCTGGCTGTCCCTCGGGTCGGCCGCCGGGTTCGCCGTCTCGCGGACCGGCACGCACGTCGTCGCCCGGACGAGCGCCGAGCTACGGCTCCTGGAAGAGTTCGCCGCCGAGCGCGGCACCGACGAGGTCACCCTGCTCGACGCCGCCCAGACCCGAGCGGCCGCACCGGTCCGCCCGGAACCGGTGGTCGGCGGCGCGCACCTGCCGCTGGACCTCCAGGTCGACCCCCGGACCGCGACCCCGGCACTCGCCGCCTGGCTCGAGCGCCAGGGCGTGGCCTTCCGCTGGCGGACGGCGGCCCGTGCGGTCGGCACCGGCCGCGTCGAGACCACCGCGGGACCTATCGAAGCGGACGTCGTCGTCATCGCCGCCCACCACGACCTCGACCGCCTCCTGCCCGACGTCGCCGCACAAGCCCAGCTGCGGCGCTGCCGCCTGCACATGCTCCGGGTCCGGCCGGCTGGTGCCGGGGCTGGGCCCACAGGGTCGACCGGGCCAGAGTTCACCGGGCCCGTGCTCACCGGCTGGTCCATGGTCCGGTACGCGGGCTTCGCCGCCTGCCCCTCCGTAGCCCGGGTCGCCGACGAGCTCGCAGCAACGGATCCCGAGGCGGCGGCCTGGGACGTCAACCTGATGCTGACGCCGCAGCCGGACGGGACGCTGATCGTCGGCGACACCCACCTCCGCACGGTCGACGCGCCGGTGTTCCAGGACGAGGAGGGCTACACCGTGCTGCTGCGGCTGACGGCCGACCTGCTCGGCACGGCGGCCGGTACGGGCCTCGACGTCGTCGAGCGCTGGCAGGGCACGTACGCGACGGCGCCCGACGAGTTCCTGGTCACCGAGCCCGAGCCGGGGGTGCACGTCGCGATGGTCACCACCGGGATAGGGATGACGACGGGCCTCGGCCTCGCGGCCCAGGTGCTCGACCGGGCCGGGCTCACGGGCTGACCGCCCGCCTGAGTCTTACTCACCCGTCGTGCGTCCACACTCGCGCGACCCCTCCGGAAGGAATCACTCATGATCACTCTCGCCGCACTGGACATCGCCGGCACCACCGTGCAGGAAGGCGGCGCCGTCTACCGTGCGCTGCACGACGCGGTGCGTCGGCACGGCAGCACGGCGGAGGTCTCCGACGTCGCGCACTGGATGGGCGCCGACAAGCGCACCGCCATCCGCGCCCTGCTCACGCTGGGCGGCGACCCGACCGCCGTCGAGAAGGCGTTCGCCGACTTCGAGCGCCTGCTCCGCGAGGCGTACGACACGACGCCGCCGGTACCGATGCCCGGCGTGGTCGAGGCGTTCGCCGCGCTGCGTGACCGCGGCGCGAAGATCGCGCTGACCACGGGATTCTCGGCGGAGGTCACCGACCTCCTGCTGGAGCGGCTCGGCTGGCAGGACGGCACGGTGGACGCCGTCGTCTGCACCGACGACGTGCCGGCCGGCCGGCCCGCGCCGTACATGGTCCACCGTGCGATGGAACGCACGGGCGCGCTCCGGACGGCCGACGTCCTCACCGTCGGCGACACGGTGCTCGACCTCGAGGCCGGGTCCAACGCCGGGGCCGGGGTCGTGGTCGGCGTGCTCAGCGGCGGCGTGCCGCGGGAGACGCTCGCGACGGCGCCGCACACCCACGTGATCCCGTCGGTGGCGGAGCTGACGGACGTGCTGGCCACGCTCTGAGGTCGAGCGCACGACCGGCTGGAGGGGCAGGACGGAATCAGCACCATCAACGCACGTGAGAGGCTGGTTGCCGCTCCTGCCCCGGTGCCTGCTGAAGAGCTCGCACGAGTGGCGGGCGTCCGGATGGAGGCGGAGTTGAAGAACCCTGGCATGTCCCGCGGTGCTCGTCTGGCCACCCACGGAGCCGTCTCCACAGCGCTGTCGCTGTGCAGCGACCGGAGGCTGCGCGAGCTCGTGGACGCCGGCACACCGATCGGTTCCGGCATCGGCGGGCAGACCGTCCTGCTGGAGGTCGACGGGAACCCGGTCTTCGTCAAGCAGGTGCGCCTCACCGATCTCGAGCGACGGCCGGAGAACGTCCGCTCCACGGCGAATCTCTTCGGGCTGCCCAGCTTCTGCCACTACGGTGTCGGCAGCATCGGCGGCCCAGGGTTCGGAGCCTGGCGCGAGCTGGCCGTGCAGGTCATGACGACGAGCTGGGTGATCGCCGGGGACCATGAGGGTTTCCCCCTGATGCACCACTGGCGGGTGCTTCCGGACTCCGGCCAGCCCCTTCCCGAGGAGCTGGCCGATGTCGAACGAGCCGTCGCCTACTGGGGAGGCGGCTCGGGGATACGCCGCCGGATCGAGGCCGTACAGCAGTCCTCGGCGAGCATCATGCTGTTCCTGGAGTACATCCCGCAGAACCTGCACGACTGGCTGGGCGTCCAGCTGGAGGCCGGTGGCGAGGCCGCCGAGCGGGCCTGCGCCATGGTGGACGACGAGCTGGCAGCCGGCATCTCGTTCATGAACGCCCGTGGGCTGCTCCACTTCGACGCCCACTTCGAGAACATCCTGACCGACGGCAGTCGGCTCTTCTTCGCCGACTACGGTCTCGCGATCTCCTCCCGCTTCGACCTCACCCCGGGCGAGGCCGACTTCTTCGCCGAGCACAGCGGCTACGACCGGCACTACGCCGTCACGCACCTCGTGAACTGGCTGGCCGTGGAGCTGTACGGGTTCGGACCGGAGGAACGCAGGGCGTTCGTGCGCTCGTGCGCCCAGGGCGTGCCCCCGCGTGGCGCTCCAGCGGCGGCCGCGGCAGCCCTGGTCCGTCACGCACCGGTCGCCGCGGTGATGGGGGACTTCTACCGCCAGTTCCGGCGGGAGAGCCGGGCGACGCCCTACCCGCTGGAGGCGATCCGCCAGGTGGGACCGCGGGAGCTCACGTGAGCGACCAGCGAAGCCGGGCCAGCCCCGCAGCTCAGGTCGCGATCGGAAGCATGAGCAGGTGGTATCCGAGGGTCTTGCCGTGGCCGTCGAGCCCGAGATACCCGGTGACGCCCCCGCGCAGGAGCGTCGGGAGCCGGAACACCAGCGCGGGCAGGTGCGGGAGTGCGGTCCGCGTGACGTCGTCAGCGCCACCGAAGTGCCGGCCCACCGCCGCGGCGGTCAGTGCCCGTTCCAGGACGGGGTAGTCGGCGGCCACGCGCGGGAGCACGGCGAGGATGAGGGTGTCGCCCTTGTCGCCCGCGCGGACGTCGGCGAGGTCGTCGACCAGCAGCTGCGGCATCAGGTCTCCAGGTGTCATCACGCCTCCAGCACCGTCACCGACGGCGCGACCAGCGCGCGCGGCACCAGGCACGAGCGGACCAGCACCGTCTGCTCGACGCTCTTTCGGGCGCCACCGCCACCGGCCGGGCCGTTGGTGTACAGGGCCTCGACCTCCCAGCCGACGGCGTACGCCTGGTCGGCGTCGGCCCCACGGGCCGCGACCCGTAGCCGGACCTCGAGCGGCTCGGTCTCGGGCGCGAGGCCGCGGAAGGCGGCTCCCGCACCGATCAGCTCGATCCCGATCGCGTCGGGCGCGAGACCGTGGACGTCCACCAGCCGTTCCCGGACGATCTCGCCCGCGAGCTGCGCGCGGGCCAGCGCGCGCGGACCGGCGTAGCTGATCTGACCCTCGCCCTGCCAGCCGCCGCGGAAGCCCAGCGTGACCTTCAGCTCGTCGGGCCGCGGACCACCCGTGGCTCCGGTGACGCGGACGGCGTCCTGGCCGTCGGCGGCAAACCGCACCGACGTGAAGTCCGCGGTCACGTCCGGTGTCAGGTAGGCGTCCGGCCGCTCGACCTCGTAGAGCAGCTGCTCGGTGCACGTGCGGGTGCTCAGCGTGCCGCCGCTCCCGGGGAGCTTGCCCAGCCGGGCGGTGCCGTCGGCCCGCACGTCCGCGAACGGGAAGCCCAGGCGGGCCAGGCCGGGGACGTGCTTGGTGCCCGGGTCGGCGAAATAGCCGCCGGTCAGCTGTCCCGCGCACTCGAGCAGGTGGCCGACGGCGGTCCCCGCGGCGAGCGCCGACCAGTCGTCCTCGGCCCAGCCGAACTCGTGGAGGAGCGGGCCAAGGTAGAGCGCCGGGTCGGCCACGCGGCCGGTCACGACGACGTCGGCGTCCTGCTCCAGGGCGCGCCGCACGCCGTCCGCGCCCAGGTAGGCGTTGGCGGAGACCAGCTCCTCCGGGGCGGCCGACAGCGGTTCGCCGGTCTCCCAGACGACCGGGTCGAGGCGTCGTACGACGTCGAGGACGTCGTCGCCGGTGACCACCGCGACGCGGGCCGCCCTCCCCAGCTCGCGGGCGATCGTGACGACGCGGCGGCCTGCCGCGAGCGGGTTGGCGGCGCCGGAGTTGGTCACGATGCGGGTCCGGGTCCCGCCGCTGTCCGTGGCGAGGCCGACGGCGGGCAGCACCGCTCGCATGCGGGCGGCCAGCAGCGGGTCGTACCCGGTGGACGGGTCGGCCAGCCGGCGCATCTGCGCCGCGGCGACCGTCCGCTCGCCGAGGCACTCGAACACGAGGTAGTCGAGCTCGCCGTGCCGGGCCAGCTCCAGGGCGGGGTCGATCCGGTCGCCGGCGAACCCCGCGCCGGCGCCCAGCCGGACCGTCGCGCCCGTCATGTCGCCCACAGCGGGATCACGCCGGTGGCCACGGCTACGACGAGCATCACCACGGAGACCAGCCAGGCCCAGCCGATGAGGTGGCGGATGTGCTTGCCGATGTCGACGCCGGCGAGCCCGACGAGCAGGTAGAACGAGCCGGTCAGCGGGCTGATCGGGAAGCCGACGGTCTCCTCGCCCAGCATCGACGCCTGAGCGAGGTCGGCACCGGAGATCCCGGCCTGCTCGCCGACCCCGATCAGGACCGGGAGCACGCCGAAGTAGTACGGGTCCGGCCCGAACACGAGGCTGAGCGGGACACCGAGCAGGCCGACGATCAGGGGCAGCGCCGGTGCCGCGCCGTCGGGCAGCGCGTTGGCGGCCGTCGTGGCCATGGCCTCGATCATGCCGCTGCCCTCCAGGATGCCGAGGAACACCCCGGCGGCCAGGAGCGTGGTGGCCATCAGCATCGCGCCCTTGGCGTGGGCCTCGATCCGCGCGGTCTGCCGGGCCAGGCCGGCGTAGTTCACCACGAGCGCGACGACGACGCCGACGAGGAACAGCGCCTCGGGCGGGGCGACGGCGGCGATCAGCGCGGCGATGAGGGCCACCGTCAGTGCGACGTTGAACCAGAGCAGCCGCGGACGCCGCAGGTCGGCGGTGTCTTCCGCACCGGCGGCCTCCGGCTCGGACGACGCCGACCCGGGCCCGGGCGTGCGCGCGGCATCGCCGTCCGACGTCGTCCCGCCGGCCCGACCACCGCTCCCCGCGCCGCCCGACGCGCCCGGTGCACCGACGGCCGCGAGCGGCGCGCCGGCCACGGCGCCCACGCCCGACCGGAGTCGGCGCTGCTCCCGCGTGCCGAGGAACCAGGCGATGGCCAGCACGGCGATCGCGCCGGCGATCTGCGCCGGGATGAGCGGGACCCAGAGCTCGTTGGCCGGGACGCCGGCGGTCGCGGCGGCCCGGGCGGTGGGGCCGCCCCACGGGACGAGGTTCATCACGCCGGCCCCGAGCCCGACGCAGGTGGTGAGCACGAGCCGGCTCATCCCGAGCCGGTCGAAGAGCGGCAGCATGGCCGGGATCGTGATCAGGAACGTCGTGGCGCCGGCGCCGTCGAGGTGGGCCGCCATGGCGAGCGCCGTGGTGGCGAGGCAGATCGTCACCGGGGCGTTGCCCGCGAACGCGACGAGCCTGCGGATGACCGGGTCGAACATCCCGGCGTCGCGCATGAGGCCGAAGTAGACGATGGCGAAGATGAACATCGCGGTCACGCCGACGACGCCGCCGAGCCCTTCGGCGACGAACCCGCCGATCTCGGTCGGTGTGAAGCCGGCCGCGAGGGCCGTCGCGACGGGAACGCCGGCGAGCGCGACGACGGCGGTGACCCGGTTGGTGAGGAGCAGCACCAGGATGACCGTGACGGTCAGGAAGCCCAGTAACGAGATCATCGATACACCCTTGTATCTGGATGGAGGCGCCGCGGAGAGCGGCGACCAGACGAGTGTGTCGGGGCCGACCGACCGCAGTCCAACACCAGTTCCCGATACATTGATGCGTCATGGGCATTGATCTGACGCTCCGGCACCTCCGCGTGGTCGTCGCGGTGGCGGACGCCGGGGGCTACACCGCCGCCGCACGCGAGCTGCGGGTGGCGCAGTCGTCGCTGAGCCGTACCGTCCAGGAGGTCGAGCACCGCATCGGCGTCCCGCTCTTCGACCGCACCACCCGGTCGGTGCACCCTACGGTGGACGGTGCGGAGCTCCTCGTGACCGCCCGTCGGCTCATCACGGAGTTCGACACCGCCCTCAACCACTTCGAGGGGTATCTGGCCGGGACCCGCGGCTCGGTCTCGGTGGCGACCCTCCCGTCCCTCGCGGCCTCCCTGCTGCCCGCGGTGCTCGCGGCCTACCGGCTCGACCATCCCGAGGTCGCCGTGTCGGTGCACGACGGCTTCTCGGAGGAGGTGCTCGACCTGGTCGCCACCGGCGCGGTGGACCTCGCCGCCACCGTGTCGACGGCGGTCCCCGCGTCGCTGGCGGTGCGGCACGTGGCTGCCGACCGGTTCATGTGCGTCATGCCGGCGGGCCACCGGCTGGCCGACGCCGACGAGATCACCTGGGCGGAGCTCGCCGGGGAGCCGTTCGTCGCCTTCGAGCGCATCTCGAGCATCCGGTCGTACGTCGACGGCGTCCTGGTGCGCCGGGGAATCCGGACCGGCCTGGTGACCGAGGCCCGCAACGTCGTCGCGGTCGCCGGGCTCGTCGCCTCGGGGCTCGGTGTCTCGGCGGTGCCGGGCCTGGTGCTGCCGATGATGGCCTTCGTCGACGTCGTCGCCCGGCCGCTCGTCGATCCCGTGGTCGAGCGGGACATCTGCCTCGTCCACGACCCGCGGCGCCCGCTGTCACCCGCCGCCCGCGGGCTGATGCGGCTGCTCGCCGGGGCGGGCGAGCAGTCGTTCACCCTCCCGGCAGGTGTGCGCTGGATGTCGTAGCGGAACCTGGGTGGGCGGCCGCCGCCGTCCGCCGCGACCGGGCCGCGTCCGTGCCGCGTCCGTGCCGGTGCTGTCGGCCTCGGGACGCGTCGCTGAGGTCGGTCGCTCGCCTCGAAGTCGGCAGTTGGCATCGAAGTCGGCACAGGCCTGTACCGACCTCGATGCCAACTGCCGACCTCGGTGAGCGGCGCCCGCTCAGCAGGCCCGGTAGTCCGCGATGGGCAGCTTCGGCCCACGACGCGGCGCCTTGTGGCGCCCGTCGATCATGAGCAGGCGGACCACCCGGTGCCGGTGCGGGGCGTACGGCGCCAGCAGCCGCAGCATGCCCTCGTCGTCCGTGCGCTCTCCGGACAGCGCCCAGCCGACGGCCGCCGGCAGGTGAAAGTCGCCCACGGAGACGGCGTCCGCGTCGCCGAACGCCCGCTGCGCCACCTCCGCCGACGTCCACACCCCGACGCCCTGCACCTTCTCCAGCCGTGCCCGCGCCTCGGCGGGCGCCATCGCGCACGCCTCCTCGAGCCGCGGCGCCACCAGGGCGCAGCGCACCACGGTGCGGGCACGTCCAGGGTCGACGCCGGCACGGTGCCAGTCCCACACGGGCACCCGGGTCCACGTGCGCGCGTCCGGCACGACCCGGAGCCCGCCACGCTGCCCACCCGGCAGGTCCGGCGGCGTCGGGCCCGGTGCCGGCGTGCCGTACCGCCGCACCAACCACTGCCACGCCCGGTGGGCGGTCACGACCTGTACGCGCTGCTCCAGCACGGCGGGCACGAGTGCCTCCAGCACCCGGCCGGTCCGCGCCATCCGCATCCCCGCCGCCCGGCGATGTGCGTCGCGGACCTGCGGCGGGGGCGCGAACCCCGTGGTGTCGTCGTCCTCGCCGAGCAAGGTCGGCAGGGCCCCGGCGGCCTCCGTGGCGCCGGCGCCCCACAGGTGCACCACCACCTCGTGCGGCCCGGCAGGGACGAACCGCTGCGTCACGGGGCCGGTGCGCTGCAGCGACGTGCGCCAGACCGTCCCGTCGGCTCCCCGGTGGAACGTCGGGTCCGCGGGCCCGTGCCCGAGCGTTCCGAGCGTCAGGGCGACGTCGAGCCGGCGCGGCGAGCGGTGGCGGACGGTGAGCACACTCCCAGTGGACCATGCGCGGGCCGGCGAACAGGAACCGACCGGGGTCATCGACCCCAACACCATGCTCGCGACACGCCGAGGATGGCGTGCATGGTGTAGGGGTCGCCCACAGCCGGCCGGCCCGAGTCAGCCGACCGCGTGCTCCGTCTCGACCCGTGCCACCTCACGCACGACCGTGTCGACGAGCAGCGGATGCCCGAGCGGCCGGAAGTGGCCGGACAGCGGGAGCTCGATGTTCCGCGCCCCCTCGAGCCGGCCGGTCTCCGGGATGTGGGGGTCGAACCGGGGGAACACGGCAGTGATGCGCTCGTTGACGAGCATCTCGCCCGCGAGCGCCAGCAGCACCGGGTCACGCGGGTCGAACGAGCGCAGGGCCCGCGAGAACATGTACCGCGCCCAGCGCGAGCCGGTGAACGGTGTGGCGATGGCGACCATGCCGAGCACCTGTTCGCTCGCGGGCGAGAGCAGCACGCGCTTGCCGATGAGACCGCCCTTGCTGTGCGCCACGAGCACGGCACCGCTCAGCGCTGTCCGTTCGAGGTGCTCGATCACGACGTCGGCCGCCTCGGGGACGGGCCGTGCGTTGTGCTTCAGGCCCGGGACCGCGTGGACCGGGTGTCCCGCGCGGGCGAGGGCCGTCGCCACGGCACCCAGGAACTCCCACGTCTCGTAGATACCGGGCAGGAGCACGACGGGCGCGCGGCTACCGTCCGAACCACCGTCCGAACCGCCAGTCGTGGGCAGCGCCGGACGCCGGACGAGGTGGCGCAGCTGCCGGTCGGTGGCCCAGGCGTAGTCGGCGGCCCACGCGCCGAGCCGGGCCAGCGTGCCGCCGGGTGAGCGACGTCGCTCGGTCACCCGATGCCCCGTCCCGCCGAGCGCCACGCCTCGAGCACGATCTCGGCGACGCCGGCAGGGTCCGAGTCCATGGAGTGGTGCCGGCCCCGCACGGTGCGGTGCCTGCCGAACGGCGCCCGGGCCGCGAGCAGCTCGACCCAGTCCGGCGGCGCGACGGGGTCGCGTTCACCCCGGACCACGACGACCGGGACGGTGGAACGGGGCAGGACGTCCTCCACCCGGTACTCGATGACGTGGCGCAGCTGCGCGAGGTAGTACGAGACCTTGCACCGCACCAGGGCGTCCACGAGCAGCACTCCGATGGTGCGCGGCCGTTCGCCGACCGCGTCGACCGCCAGGCGTGCCGCCTGGCCGCGGACGCTGCGCGTGCCGGGCTCCGCCGTCGGGCCGATGAGGACGCCCGCCGACGCGACGTCGGGGTGGTCCGCGAGCAGCTGGCCCACCACCTGGGCGCCCATGGAGTGGCCCACGACGACCGGGGCGGGCAGCCCGGCGTCGAGCACGTGCTCCCGCACGTACCGCGCGACGGCGGCAGCGTGCTCGGGGATCGTGATGTCGTGGTTCAGGTGCTGGGACGCGCCGTAGCCGGGCAGGTCGACCGCGTGCACCTCGCCGTGCGCCACGAGGTGGTCGGCCAGCTTCTGGAAGGCCCGCGCCGACGAGCCCACGCCGTGGACCAGGACCACCGCGCGGTCTGCGTCGAGCGGCGCGCGGACGTGCCCGACGACCGTGCGGCCGCCGTCTCTGGACCGGTTCACACGGTGGACGGTAGCGCCTGGCATACCGCCAGCATGAGCGCACACGCGTCCACCCGCGAGATGCGCACGGCGCGAGGGCCAGCACGGCTGCCCGCGCCGGAGCGCCGAGCAGCGCCGAGCAGCGCCGCGGCATCACCCGTCGGAGCGGTAGCCGTTCACCTTGTGCGTCCCGTCGCACCAGGGCGCGATGGCGGTACCGCCGCAGCGGCACAGTGCCACGGTCGCCCGGTTGCGTGGCACGGGCTCCCCGTCGGGGCCCAGGATCGCCGCGGGGCCGCGCACCAGCAGCGGCCCGTCGGGGCAGGCCGTGACGGTCACCTCCTCAGGGCGCGTGGTCCGGGCGTTGTCCGACGTCGTCATGCCGCCCCCTTCAGGCTCGGTGGTCAGTGCTGCCCCCGGTGGGTCGGGTGTCGCCGGGGCCGGCGGGGTGGGCGCGGTCCACGAGGCCGACGGCGCCCCGGCCGTCACCGTCGCCGGGGTGCTCGCCCCCGCCGGACCGGTGAGCCGCGAACCGCAGCTCCCGGCCGCGCTCCACCTCCTTCTGGCGCTTCACCGCCCGCTTCTCGCTCGCCCGCGCGTCCTTGGGTGGTAGCTGCAACGACTCCTCCGCCGCGATGCCTGCCTGGAGCTCGCGACCGCGCTCGAGCTCGGCGTCCAGCTCCGCGCCGAAGAGCAGGGCGAGGTTGGTGATCCACAGCCACAGCAGGAACACGATGATCCCGGCCAGGGACCCGTACGTGGCGTCGTAGCTGGCGAACGTCGCGACGTAGAGGCCGAACGCGGCGGACGCCAGCGCCCACACGAGGATCGCGACGAAGGCGCCGACGCTGAGCCACCGCATCCTGGGCTGTCGTACGTTCGGCGTGACGCGGTACAAGATCGCCACCAGCACCACGACCAGGAGCAGCACCACCGGCCACTTGGCGATGCTCCATACCGTCACGGCGGTCGAGCCGAGACCGACGGCATCGCCCACCGCGCGCGCGACCGGTCCGCTGAGCGCGAGCGACGCGACGATCAGGGCGGCGATCACCACCGCCACGAGGGTGACGAGCAGCATCACCGGGCGGAGCTTCCACACCGGGCGGCCCTCGTCGATCTCGTAGATCCGGTTCATCGCGCGCCCGAAGGCGCCGACGTACCCGGAGGCCGACCAGAGGGCGAGGACGATACCGAGGACGAGAGCGAGCCCGGCACCGCCGCCCGCCCCGGCGGCGTTCTGGATGAGGGGTCCGACGACCGCCAGCACGTCCGGCGGCACGACACCCTCCATGGTGCCGATCACCCGCTCGACCGCTTGGCCACCACTGCCCACGAGGCCGAGCACCGAGACCAGCGCCAGCAGGGCGGGCGCCGCCGCGAGCACGGCGTAGTAGGTCAGGGCGGCGGCGAGGTCGAGGCACTGGTCTCGCGAGAACTGCCGCACCGTGTTCCGCAGGACGTACATCCACGTCGTGCGGTGCAGGGCCTGCGGTGCGTCCGGCTTGCGCCGGTCGTCGGGCGCCGGCGCGTCGGCCCGGTCGGCCGCGTCGTTGATGTCGGTCATGTCATCTCCCCAGGACGGGTCGGCCGGTGCCGGCCGGGAACGCCGGCACCGGCACCGGCCGACGGCGGAGGGCGACGCCCGGTGTCAGCCGTTCCCGGTCGTGCGGGAACGGACGTCCGCCGCGGCCTCACGCCCGTGCTCGCCGACCGACTGCGCTGCGCCCTTCGCGGAGTCCCGGACGGCCTCCATGCTCTCCCTCGCGGGCTGCTTGAGGTCGTCCGCGACCTCGCTCGCCGTCGACTTGAGGTCGTCGACGAGCGGTGCGGCCTTCTCCTGGGCGGCCGTCGCCGCACGCTGCTCGGTGCGGCTCGACGGGATGAGGGACGCGACCGCGAGGCCGACGCCGAAGGCCACCAGGCCCACGCCGAGCGGGCTGCCCTGCGTCTGCTCCCGCATCGCGCGCGGTGCGGAGCCGACGGAGTCGGCGACGGACGACGCGGTGTGCCGGGCCGAGTCGGCGGCCGATGCCGCCTTCTCGCGTCCGCGGTCAGCCGCGTGGTGCGCCGTGCCGCTGGCCGATTCCCTCGTGTGGTGCGCCGTACCCATCACCTTGTCCTTGACCTGGGACATGCGGGACCGCACCTTGTCCTTCTGACGCTGCGCGACGTTGCTGGGGCGTACCCGGTCGCCGAGCGTGTCGACGTCGTAGCTGAGCTCGTCACGCGTGCGTTCGATGTTCGCCCGGATCTCGTCGGGATCGCTGGTGCTCATGAGTTCCTCTCCTCGTGTCCTCGCAGTGCGTCGGGGATCTTCTTGACCGAGTCGGCCGTCTGCGGCAGGCCCTCCATCGACTTGATCTCGCTGCGCCCGCGAGCGGCGAGCACGGCCGCGATCACGGCCCACACCGCGGCGACGACGAGCGCCGACCAGCCACCTCCCATGAGGTAGCTGAGCGCCCACCACAGCGCGAGCGACAGGAACAGCAGGACCATGTGGCCCGCCACCCCGGCGCCGCCGAACATCCCGGCGCCCTTTCCTGCTCGCTTGGCGGACTGCGCCGCCTCGGCCTTCGCCAGCTCGACCTCCTGCCGGATCAGCGTCGAGAGGTCTCGGCTGACCTCGCTGAAGAGTTCGCCGACGCTCTGGTCGCCGCCCCGGGCGGGCCGGCCAGCTTCAGTCGCGCCCACTCCTGCGGCGCCCAGGGGCTCCTGACCCCTGCTGGTCGTCACGGGCTGTGCCGGTGCCGCGCCGGACGCGGCGAACGGGTCACGGTCGCTCGACATCGTGCTCACCCCCGGTGGTCTGCGGTCGGGTCCCGTCAGGCGCCGTGGGCGGGAACGCCGGCGGCGTCTCGCCCGCGGTGGTCGGCACCTGCGGGTCCTGCGGAAGGTTGTCGTTGGCCAGGGCCGGGAACCCACCGCTTCGTCCGATGTCGGGCTCACCACCCTGCGCGCCGGACCCGACGGCCCCCGCGCCGGTGCCGCTCAGGCCGCCGGCGTCCGTGCCACGCGAGGTGCCCGCCGACGTGCCGCCGTACGTGCCTCCGTACGGACCGCCCGGTGTCGCCGCGTACGTGCCCGGATCCCGCCGGGCCGCCTCGTCGTCGTCACCGGACGCGTCCTTCGCCCCGCGCAGGAACCGCCCGACCAGCAGGCCGGCTCCCGCGGCCATGAGGACGAACATGCCCGGCCGGCGCCTGGCGAAGTCCTCGATCTCGTGCAGGACGTCGGTGGGCTGCCTGTCCTCGAACCACTGGGCGGCGTGGCCGCTGGCGTGGCCCGCGCGCTGCACCAGGTCGGTCGCGTACCCCGGGTCCTGGGTCCCGTCGGCCATCTGGTTCAGCTCGTCACCCAGCGATCGGAGCCCGCCCGCGAGGTGGTGCTGCTGGGACTCCAGCTGGGAGCTGAGCTCGGTGCGCGTGCGATCCATCAACCCGCGGGTGCGGTCCTTCGCCTCGTGGGCGACGTCGCGTGCCCGCTCCTTCGCGTCGTGGGCGGTCTCCCGGCCTGCGTCGCCGACCTGCGACGCCGCCTCCCGGGCCCGCTCCTTGACGCCCGTGTCTCTGCCTGTGTCGCCTTCCGCACCGCCGGGGGCCCAGGCTCGCTGCGAACCGGCCCCTGTGCCGTACGGAACATTCGTCTCGCTCATGGTCGACTCCTGTCGTCGTCCACGCCCGGTACCAACCAGGCGGGTTCGCAGAGCACGAGCCACGGTGGCCCTGCTCCACCGGTGCGGCCTCTTCCTGACCTCGGCCCCAACGTAAGACGCCGGGTGGCACTCGCAACCCGACCGTGATCGACCAGAGCGATCGGCCAGCTGATCGGCCAGCTGATCGGCCGGAGCACAAGCCTTGCGAGCCGACCACTTCGTGCCCACGATGGGCGCGGCGTCGAGCAGGGGCGCGGCCGGTGCACACCAGGAGGCTCCACATGACCTCAACCCCCGTGCGGGAACCCGCGTCGACCGACGACGCCGTCCGGCGGCCGTCCGACGGCGCTGCCCGCCTCCCGCTCCCCCGTCCGCGCGGCCCGTTGAGCGCCGCACTGCTCGCGGGGCTCACCGCCGGACCGCCCACCGACGACGCTCACGACCGGCTCGCACCCGCGCGCGAGGCGGTCGCGCGTGCCCTGTGCGGCACGGCCGGCCCGCACGGCGACGCCGGCCCGCACGGCGGCGCCGGCCCCGACGCCGAGCCGAGCGACGGCGTCCTGGGCGACGGAGACCTGCAGCTCGCGCTCACGATCCTGTACGAGCTGCACCACCGGGGTGTCGACGGGATCGACGACGCGTGGGAGTGGGAGCCGGCGCTGCTGGCCGTGCGGCAGGCGATCGAGCGGCCGTTCGAGGCGGCCGTGCGCGCCCGGGCGGGGCGGCCGCCGTGCGACGAGGCCGACGCCACGGGCGTCGCGCGGCGGCTGTTCGAGCTGGCGGACGCCGACGGCGGGCCGAGCCTCGCGCGCTACGTCGCCAGGCGCGCAGACGCTCGGCAGGCCCGCGAGTTCCTGGTCCTGCGGTCGATCTACCAGCTGATGGAGGCGGACCCGCACACGTGGGCGATCCCGCGGCTGCACGGCATCCCCAAGGCCGCACTCGTGGAGATCCAGGCGGACGAGTACGGCGGCGGCCAGCCGGGCCGCCTGCACTCCGAGCTGTTCGCGCACACGATGCGCGGCGCCGGCCTCGACGACACCTACGGCCGGTACATCGACGCGGTGCCGACGCCGGTGCTCGCCTCGCTGAACACGATGTCGCTGTTCGCGCTGCACCGCCGGCTCCGCGGGGCGATCGTCGGCCACCTGGCCGCGTACGAGATCACGTCGTCGATCCCGAGCAGGCTGTACGGCGACGGGTTCCGGCGGCTCGGGCACGACGCCGGTACGACGCGCTACTTCGACGAGCACGTGGAGGCCGACTCGGTGCACGAGCAGATCGCCGCACGGGACCTGGCGGGCCGCCTCGTCGAGCAGCAGCCAGGGCTGCTGGACGACGTCCTGCTCGGCGCCGCCGCCTGTCTGGCCATCGATGGCGACGTCGGCACCTTCGCACTCAGCCGCTGGAAGGAGGGTGCGTCGGCGCTGCTCGTCCCACTCGACGACACGCCGACGTGACCTGGCCGGACGGGTCACCGGCAGGTCACCAGCACAGCGCGTCCGGGCCGGCGGGCTGTCCGAATCGTCCGAACGGCTCTACACTCGACATCTCGGGGTCATGAAGCGGCTCCAGGTCCGAATCGGATCTGGGAGGTCTACATGTCATCCTTCACACAGCCCCAGCCGACCCTCGTGGACGACGCAGGAGGCGAGCTCGCCCCTCCCTCGCCCGGCTTCTCGGCAGGCGACCTGTCCCGCGCCCTCGGCCTGGGGACCAACCTTCTCGTCGGCCGCTACAGCGTCGAGCTCGCCTCGGGGACCTGGTGGTGGTCCGACGAGGTCTACACGATGCACGGGTGGCGGCGCGACGAGGTGGAGCCGGGCCTGGAGGCGCTCCGCTCGCGCAAGCACCCCGACGACCGGAGCCGGGTGGTCCGGGCCGCCGGCGAGGCCCTGCGCCTCGGCCGTCCGTTCGCCTGCGCGCACCGGATCGTGGACCGGAAGGGCAGGACCCGTTCGGTCGTCGTGACCGGCCAGGGTTCGCAGGGACCACCTGGCCGCTCGCCCGAGCTGGTCGGCTACGTCGTCGACGTGACGCCGGTGCAGAAGGAAGCGCTGGCCCGCCGGTCCGACGGCGTGGTGAACCGCGCCTTCGTCAGCCAGGCCATGATCGAGCAGGTCAAGGGCGTGATCGTCGCGGTGCGCGGCGTGGACGAGGCCGCGGCCACGGACGCTCTCGTCGCCGCGGCCAAGGGGGCCGGCGTCTCCTTGCGGCTGGCGGCCGACCAGGTGATGGCAGCGCTGCGGGCCAGTGAGCACGGCGCCGCCGTCACGCACGACATGCTGGACAGTGCCCTGGAGGCGGTCCAGCCCGTCGGCCGGCCGCGGAGCCACGACCCGCTGCTGACCCGGCGGCCCCGCAAGCTGCAGAGCTGAACCGGTCTCACGCTCCCCCAGCAGAGACCGTCCACAGCGCAGACCGTCCTCGGCCCCGGCGCTCCCCTCGCGGGGGGCGGCGGGGCCGGCCTCAGCCCCGGCGGCGCGAGATCGTCCGGCCCAGCCAGACCAGCGGGTCGTAGCGTCGGTCCGCCACGCGTTCCTTCATCGGGATGAGCGCGTTGTCGGTGATCTTGATGCCCTCCGGGCACACGTCGGTGCAGCACTTCGTGATGTTGCACTGGCCGAGCCCGTGCTCCTCCTGCGCCGCGGGCACCCGGTCGGCGACGTCGAGCGGGTGCATCTCCAGCTCGGCGATCCGCATCAGGAAGCGCGGCCCGGCGAACGACTCCTTGTTCTCCTCGTGGTCGCGCACCACGTGGCAGGTGTCCTGGCAGAGGTAGCACTCGATGCATTTGCGGAACTCCTGCGAGCGCCCGACGTCGGCCTGCGCCATGCGGTACTCCCCCGGCGCCAGGTCGGCGGGCGGGGTGAACGACGGGATCTCGCGGGCCTTCGCGTAGTTGAACGACACGTCCGTCACGAGGTCGCGGATCACCGGGAACGTGCGCATCGGCGTCACGGTGACGACGTCGCCGGGCTGGAACACCGACATCCGCGTCATGCACAGCAGGCGCGGCTTCCCGTTGATCTCCGCCGAGCACGACCCGCACTTGCCCGCCTTGCAGTTCCACCGCACCGCGAGGTCCGGCGCCTGGGTGGCCTGCAGCCGGTGGAGGACGTCGAGCACCACCTCGCCCTCGTTGACCTCGACCTCGAAGTCCGTCAGCGCTCCGCCGTCGGTGTCGCCGCGCCAGATCCGGAACGTGCCCGTGTAGCTCATGCGGTCCCTCCCTCTGGTGCCGGCTGATTCCCGGGGTGCGCCGCCAGCTCGCTCGGCGTGTAGTACTTCTCGAGCTCCGCGAGGTCGAACAGCGCGAGCAGGTCCTCGCGCATCGCGACCCGTTCGGCCGGTTCGACGACGATCGGCGGCAGCACCGGGTCTTCATGCTCACCGTCGCGGGCGAGGTGCGTGACGAGGACCCGGTGGCGCCATTCCGGGTTCAGCCCGGGGTGGTCCTCGCGGGTGTGCCCGCCGCGGCTCTCGGTGCGCAGCAGGGCCGACGACGCCACGGCCTCGCTCACCACGAGCATGTTCCGGAGGTCCAGCGCGAGGTGCCAGCCGGGGTTGTACTGCCGGTGGCCCTCGACGAAGACCTGCCGCACCCGTGCGCGCAGCTCGCCGAGGCGCACCTGCGCCTCCCGCACCTCCGACTCCGTCCGGATGATGCCGACCAGGTCGTTCATCATCCGCTGCAGCTCGGCGTGCAGCGTGTAGGGGTTCTCGCCGCCACTGGCCGACGGCGGGTCGAACGGCGCGAGCGTCAGCTGCGCCGCAGCATCGACGTCCGCCGGCTGGACGACGGGACGGCCGGGCAGACCGGCCACGTAGTCGGCGGCGCCGAGGCCCGCGCGCCGGCCGAACACCAGCAGGTCGGACAGCGAGTTGCCGCCGAGCCGGTTGGAGCCGTGCATCCCGCCGGCGCACTCCCCCGCAGCGAACAGCCCCGGCACGCGGGACTGCCCGGTGTCCGGGTCGACGCGGATACCGCCCATCACGTAGTGGCACGTGGGGCCGACCTCCATCGGCTCGGCGGTGATGTCGACGTCGGCCAGCTCCTTGAACTGGTGGTACATCGACGGCAGGCGCCGCTTGATCTCCTCAGGCTTCATGCGGCTCGCGATGTCGAGGTAGACGCCGCCGTGCGGCGAGCCGCGTCCCTCCTTGACCTCGGTGTTGATCGCCCGGGCCACCTCGTCGCGGGGCAGGAGGTCGGGCGTGCGGCGGTTGTTCTCCTGGTCGTCGTACCAGCGGTCCGCCTCGTCCTCGGACTGGGCGTACTGCCCCTTGAACACGTCCGGGACGTAGTCGAACATGAAGCGCTTGCCGTCCGAGTTCTTGAGCACACCGCCGTCACCCCGCACGCCCTCGGTCACGAGAATGCCCTTGACGCTGGGCGGCCACACCATGCCCGTGGGGTGGAACTGGACGAACTCCATGTCGATGAGCTCCGCGCCGGCACGCAGCGCCAGGGCGTGGCCGTCGCCCGTGTACTCCCAGGAGTTCGACGTCACCTGGAAGGACTTGCCGATCCCGCCGGTGGCCAGCACCACGGCGGGCGCCGAGAACAGCACCAGCCGGCCTGACTCCCGCCAGTACCCGAGCGCTCCGGCGACGGCTCCGGGCCGGTCCGGGTCGTCCGCGGGGCCGGTCAGCAGCTCCGTGACCGTGCACTCGGCGAACACGCGCAGCCGGGCCTCGTAGTCGCCGGTCTCGGCGTGGTCGTCCTGCTGCAGCGCGACGATGCGCTGCTGCATGGTGCGGAGCAGCTCGAGCCCGGTCCGGTCGCCGACGTGCGCCAGGCGCGGGTACGTGTGCCCGCCGAAGTGCCGCTGGCTGATCCGCCCGTCGCTCGTGCGGTCGAACAGCGCGCCGTACGTCTCCAGCTCCCAGACGCGGTCGGGCGCCTCCTTGGCGTGCAGCTCCGCCATCCGCCAGTTGTTCAGGAACTTGCCCCCGCGCATGGTGTCGCGGAAGTGCACCTGCCAGGAGTCGTTGTCGTTGACGTTGCCCATCGCCGCGGCGCACCCGCCCTCGGCCATCACCGTGTGCGCCTTGCCGAACAGCGACTTGCAGACGATCGCGACCCGCAGACCACGCTCACGCGCCTCGATCGCGGCGCGCAGCCCGGCACCCCCGGCTCCGATGACCAGGACGTCGTACTCGTGCCGTTCGATCTCCGTCAAGGCCGGGCTCTCTTTCCGCTGGGCGTCATCCGACCAGGCGCAGGTCGGTGATGGTTCCGCTGGCGACGAGCGCCACGTACAGGTCGGTCAGGATGAGGGTCGCGAGCGTGATCCACGCGAACGTCGCGTGCCGCGTGTTGAGCGCCGACACCCACGTCCAGAGGCGGTAGCGCACCGGGTGCTTCGAGAAGTGGGTGAGCCGGCCGCCCATCACGTGCCGGCACGAGTGGCACGACGCGGTGTAGCACCACAGCAGCACGACGTTCACCAGCAGCACGAGGTTGCCGACGCCCACGACGAACCCGTCGGTCGGGTGCCGGAACGCGACGACGGCGTCGTACGTGTTGATCAGCGAGATGATCACGGCGAGGTAGAAGAAGTACCGGTGGACGTTCTGCATGACGAGAGGAAAACGCGTCTCGCCCGTGTAGGTCCCGCGCGGCTCGGGCACCGCGCACGCCGCCGGCGAGAGCGCGAACGACCGGTAGTAGGCCTTGCGGTAGTAGTAGCAGGTCAGCCGGAAGAGCAGCAGGAACGGCAGCGTGAGCGCCGCGTACGGGATGAGCGGGTGGTCCGGCAGGAACATCCCGAAGTGCGACGCGCCCGGCTCCGACGCGCACCCGAGCGACACGCACGGCGAGTAGAACGGCGTCAGATATCGCTCGTCGGCGAAGAAGTACTGCTGCTGGAACGCCCGCACCGTCGCGTAGACGATGAAGATCAGCAGCCCCACGGTCGTCGCGGCGGGCGGCAGCCACCACCGGTCCGACCGCAGCGTCCGTGCCGTGATCGCTGCGCGGCCCGGGCTGTCGACACCTCGTGAGCCGGTGCTCCGGGCGGGCGCCGTCACGACCGGTCGCCGTGGTAGCCGCCGAGCCCTTCGTCGTCGGCATCGCTGAACATCGCCTCGTCCAGCGGGGTGTCCGGTACGACGACGTGCTCGGGCACGCGGCTGTTCGTCGGACGCAGTGGCTCGGCCGACGCGAGCTCCGTCGCGTCGATCTCCAGCCGCTCGAGGTCGTTCATGAGCCGGCGCACCTCCGGCCCGTCGCCGAAGGCGATGCGCACTCCGGACACGCTCTGGCGCAGCTGCTCGATCGAGCGGCGCAACATGGCAAATTCGGTGGTCGTCATTCGGCACCTCCTTTGGCGACGCCCCTCACGACGGTGTGAGGTGCGTCACGACAGACTCTGCCGTGAACGCCTCGGTTAAGCAAGGGCGACGCGCTGGCCGGGGCGGCCCCGTCGGCGTTAACCTCGCACCAGCGCACGACGTCCTGAGGGAGGGCCAGTGTCAGACGCCGACCCGGCGGACCGACCGCACACCCGGGTGCCCGTGCCCGACGGCGGGGACGCCGCCTGCTGGCTGTCCGAGGTCTGCCCCGACTGCGGCGCCCTCAACGAGGACCCCGCCGGCCCCTGCTGGCGCTGCGGCGCCGTCCGCGGGGACGAGGACGGGCACGGCGCGGAAGGCGCCGCCGGATAGAGACCTCAGGCCACGGGGCGCGGCTCCACTGGCTCGTCGACGGGGGTCGGCCGCGACCTGGCGCCCCGCGCGGCGATCGCCGCGACGACGAGCAGCGCCATGACCACGAGCATCGCCTGCCGGAGCCCCGCGTGCTCCCCGAGGAACCCGAGCAGCGGCGGCCCGACGAGGAACGCGAGATAGCCGCTGGTCGCGACGGCGCTGACCCGCTCGGCGCCGCGCTCGGGGTCGTCGCCGGCGGCCGAGATCGCCACCGGGAACCCGAGCGAGGCACCGAGCCCCCAGAGCGCGACGGCGATCCCCGCCAGGACCGGGTTGGGCGCGAAGGCGACGCCCGCGACGCCGATCGCCCCACCGACGGCGCTGACCGACAGGACGGTCGCGCGTCCGTACCGGACCACGAAGGGGCCGCCGGCGAAGCGGCCGACCGTCATAGCGAGCGCGAAGCCCGCGTAGACCAGCGAACCGCTGGTCGCGGAGACCCCGTGCCCGTCGACCATGAGCAGGGGGAGCCAGTCGTTGGCCGACCCCTCGGCGAAGGCCATCGCCAGCACGACGACGCCGATGAGCAGGAGCCGCGAGTCGCGCCACACGCTGGGACGGCGCGCGCGGGTCCGCGGACCGCCGGCGACCGGCCGGGCACGCGCCGGCCCGCGGCCGGGCACCCGGCCCGTACCGGCGGGGATACCGGGGAACGCCCACACGGCGAGCGCGGCCATGACGGCCGTCACCGCCAGCAGGTGCCAGAAGACCGGGAACTGCTGCGCCGTCAGCCCGATCCCCGCGAGCGCCCCCACCACGGTGCCGAGGCTGAAGCAGCCGTGCAGCAGCGGGAGCACGGGCCGTCGGGTGGCCGTCTCCACGGCCGCCGCCTCGATGTTGAGGCCGATCTCGCCCAGCCCGCCGCCGAGCCCGACGAGCAGGAGCCCGACGAAGACGCCCCACGCCGTCGACGCGCCGGCGCCCAGGCCGATCACCGCGATGCCGAGGACGGTGAGCACGGCGCCCACCACGATCACGGGCCGGGCACCGTGGCGGCGGACGAAAGCACCCGCCGACAGGACGCCGGCCATCGACCCGACCGACAGCCCGAAGAGGATCAGGCCCATCCCGGCCGTCGACGCGTCCACGGCGTCCCGCACCGCGGGCGTGCGGGTCACCCAGGAGGACAGGCCGATCCCGGTCAGGAGCGTCAGGGCGAACAGGGACAGTCGGACACGGCGGTACGGGTCGGCCATGGGGGTGATCGTACGCAGGGAATGTACGACCGTACACATCTGCGCCGGAACGATTCGACCGCTAGTACCTGCGGCCCTGTCCCGTGACGGAGTCCATCCCCCAGCGCACGGCCCGGATGGCGACTCCCCCGGCCGGTCCGCCGCAGTTCCGGCTGAACCACGTGTCGACGTCGAGCTGCGCACGAGCCCACGGGGGCAGCAGCGCCACGGCTCCCGCCGCGAGCAGCCGGTAGGGCGCCCGCACCGGCCGGGGAAGCGGCGGCTCGCGCAGCAGGAAGCGTGCGGTGTCGACGGCGGCCGGGGTGACCTCGAGCTCGCCCCGGTACGACTCGATGCACTCGGCCAGCTCGGCGACCGACTCCGGGACCTGCTCGGCGCCGAGCGCGCGGGCCACGCGCCCGGACTGGGCGACGTACTGGTCCGCCTCGTCCGGATCGAGCGGCCGGACGCCGTAGCGCTGGTGGGCGGCAAGGAACGAGTCGGCCTCTGCGACGTGCACCCACGTGAGCAGGTGCGGGTCGCTCGCGCGGTACGGGCGACCGTCAGGCGCCTTGCCCCGCACCCTGGCGTGGACGGTGCGCACCCGGTCCACCATCTCCTCGGCGTGCTCCGCCGTCGCGAACGTCGTGTAGGCGAGGAACGTGGACGTGCGGGCGAGACGGCCCCACGGGTCGCCGCGGTAGCCGGAGTGGCCGGCCACACCCGCCATCGCGAGCGGGTGCAGCGACTGCAGGAGCAGCGCCCGCAGCCCGCCGACGAAGGTCGCCGAGTCGCCGTGGACCCGCTGGATCGGGCTGTCGGGCGGGAACCAGCGGGGTCCGGGCGTGCGGTGGATCCGGTCGCGGGCCTCGTACCCGCCCGGACCCGCGACCCGCTGGAAGAGCGCGTCACCCACCCGGGCACGCAGACGCTCGACGGGGTTGGAGACAACCGGCATACCGCCAGTATCCGCCCGGCGGCGACGGACTCAGACCAGCTCGCGCTCCCGGTCCGCCGTCGGCTCGCTGACCACGGGTTCCGCGACAGCTCCGGCCACGGCGGGGCGCCGGCTCGGCGCCGTCCGGGCGTGCGTGGCGTACATGACGAGCCCGACGAAGGTGAGCCCGCCCACGAGGTTGCCGATCACCGTCGGGATCTCGTTCCAGACCAGGTAGTCCACGACCGTGAAGTCGGCACCGAGCAGGAGGCCGGACGGGAACAGGAACATGTTCACGATCGAGTGCTCGAACCCCATGTAGAAGAACAGCATGACCGGCATCCACATCGCGACCACTTTGCCGGTCACGCTGGTCGAGACCATCGCGAAGACCACGCCGGTGGACACCATCCAGTTGCACAGCACGCCGCGGACGAACAGCGTCAGCATGCCGGCGGCGCCGTGGTCGGCATAACCGACGGTGCGCCCCTCGCCGATCACGCCGATCGCCTGGCCCACCTCGCTGGGCTCGGTCGAGAAGCCGTAGGTGAAGTAGACGGCCATCAGGACGGCCACCATGATCGCGCCGGCCAGGTTGCCCACGAACACCAGGCCCCAGTTGCGCAGCACCGCGCCGACGGTGACCCCCGGCCGCTTGGCCAGCCACGCCAGCGGCGCGAGCGTGAAGACGCCGGTGAGCAGGTCGAACCCGAGCAGGTAGAGCATGACGAACCCCACGGGGAACAGGACGGCGCCGAGCAGCGGCTCGCCCGTCCGGGTCGAGACCGTGACCGCGAACGCCGCGGCGATCGTGAGCAGTGCCGCGCCCATGAAGGCGCGGATCAGCGTGTCCCTCGCCGAGAGGTGCACCTTCGCCTCACCGGCGTCGATCATGCGGGTCACAAGGTCTGCTGGCTGCACATGGGTCATGACGGGAGACTCGCGAAGGCGGGTTTCGTGCCGCGAGCCGCGGAGTTACGTTCGCGGCGCTTTTTCCTCACCACCGGCTGCCCGACGCCGAGAGCGGGCTAGACGGTGGCGTCGTCGCCGACGGTCACGGCCGCCCGGCCGGCCTCGAGCCGCGCGACCGGGATCCGAAAGGGTGAGCACGACACGTCGTCGAGGCCCACCTGGTGGAAGAAGTGGATCGACTCGGGGTCTCCCCCGTGCTCACCGCACACCCCGCAGTGCAGGTCCGGACGCGCCGACCGGCCGCTCTCGACACCGGCGCGGACGAGCGCCCCGACGCCGTCGGCGTCGAGCGTCTCGAACGGCGAGACCGTCAGCACCCCGTTGTCGAGATAGGCCGGGAAGAAGCTGCCTTCGACGTCGTCCCGCGAGAATCCCCACGTCGTCTGCGTCAGGTCGTTGGTCCCGAACGAGAAGAAGTCCGCCTGGGTCGCGATGCGCTGCGCGGTGAGCGCGGCACGCGGCAGCTCGATCATGCACCCGATCGGCATCCTGAGCCGCTCGCCGCTGCCCGCGGCGACCTCCGCGAGCACCCTCTCCGTCTCGACCCGCACGAGCTGCATCTCCCGCGCCGAGCCGACGAGCGGCACCATGATCTCGGGGCGCGGGTCACGTCCTGCGCGGCGCAGCTCGACCGTCGCCTCGGCGATCGCGCGCACCTGCACCGCGAACAGGCCGGGAACCGTCAGCCCGAGCCGGACCCCGCGCAGCCCCAGCATCGGGTTCTGCTCGTGCGTGCGGCGTACGGCCGCGAGCAGCCGCACGTCGTGCTCGTCGACCTGCCCACGCTGCTCCGCCAGGGCGACCCGCACCGACAGCTCCGTGAGGTTGGGCAGGAACTCGTGCAGCGGCGGGTCGAGGAGCCGGATCGTCGTGGGCAGGCCGTCCATGGCCTCGAGCAGGTCGGTGAAGTCCGCGCGCTGCAGCGGCAGCAGGGCGGCGAGGGCGGCCTGCCGTTCGTCCTCACCCCCGGCGAGGACGACCTGCTCGACGTGGCGGCGACGCTCACCGAGGAACTGGTGCTCGGTGCGGCACAGCCCGATGCCCTCGGCGCCGCGGGCCCGGGCACGGCGCGCGTCGTCGGCGGTGTCGGCATTGGCACGCACCCGCAGGCGACGCACGGAGTCGGCGTGGGTCAGCAGGCGGTGCACGGCGTGCACGAGCTCGCGCACGCCGTCGTCGGCGGCGGACCGCAGGCCGGCGTCGAGCCCCTCCGCGACGTACCGCAGGACCGGGGAGTCGACGACGGGCACCTCACCGCGGAACACCTCGCCCGTCGTACCGTCGAGCGCGATGACGTCGCCCGGTCGCAGCACGGCGTCGTCGACACGCACCTCGTCGACGTCGAGCGCCTCCGCCCCGACCACCGCGCACCTCCCCATCCCGCGCGCGACGACGGCGGCGTGCGACGTCTTGCCGCCGCGAGCGGTGAGGATCCCGGCGGCGGAGATCATCCCGACCAGGTCGTCCGCGTTGGTCTCCCGCCGCACGAGGATGGCCTGCGCGCCCGCCTGGGTGCGTTCGATCGCCTGTGCGTTGTCCAGGACGATCTCGCCGACGGCCGCCCCGGGCGAGGCACCCAGGCCTCGGGTGAGCAGCGGCGCGCCGGCGGTACGGTCGAACTGCGGGAACAGGAGCCGCCCGAGCTGCTCCCCGGTGACGCGCGCGAGCGCCTCGTCGAGGGTGATGAGGTGTTCGTCGACGAGCTGCACGGCGACGCGGAACGCCGCACCCGCCGTGCGCTTGCCCACCCTGGTCTGCAGGAGCCACAGCCGGCCCCGCTCGATCGTGAACTCGATGTCGCACAGGTCGCGGTAGTGGGTCTCCAGGCGCCGCATCGCCGCGAGGAGCTCGTCGTACGACGCCGGGTCCCGCGCGTGCAGGTCGTCGAGCGTGAGGGTGTTGCGGATCCCCGCCACGACGTCCTCGCCCTGGGCGTTGGGGAGGTAGTCGCCGTACGCGCCGGCGTGCCCGGACGAGGGGTCGCGCGTGAACGCCACGCCGGTTCCCGAGTCGGCACCCAGATTGCCGAACACCATCGCCATGACGTTGACCGCGGTGCCGAGGCGGTCCGGGATGCGCTCACGACGCCGGTACAGGCGGGCGCGCTCGGTGTCCCACGAGCCGAACACCGCATCGATCGCCAGGTCGAGCTGCTCGCGCGGGTCCTGCGGGAACTCCCGGCCGCACGTCGTCCGCACGATCTGCAGGTACTCGTCCACGAGCCCGCGCAGGTCGTCGGCCGTGAGGTCGACGTCGGACACGGCGCCGACCGCTGCCTTGCGGGCGTCGAGTGCCTCGCCGAACGGGCGGGGATCGATCCCGAGGACCGTGGCGCCGAACATCTGCACCAGGCGCCGGTAGGAGTCCCAGGCGAACCGCTCGTCGCCCGACATGTCCGCCAGGCCCTGTACGGAGGCGTCGGTGAGCCCCACGTTGAGGACCGTGTCCATCATGCCGGGCATCGAGACCTTGGCGCCCGAACGTACCGAGACGAGCAGCGGGTCCCGCGGTGCGCCGAGCCGGCGTCCGAGGGCGTCCTCGACCTGCCGCAACGCCGTGGTGACCTCGACGCGCAGCCCGGGCGGCAGGTGCCCGTCGCGCATGTAGGCACGGCACGCCTCGGAGCTGATCGTGAAACCCGGTGGCACGGGCAGACCGATACGCGTCATCTCGGCCAGGTTCGCGCCCTTGCCGCCCAGCAGGTCGCGCTGGTCCTTGCGCCCCTCGTCGAACCGGTACACGTACTTCGGCATCGTCGTCACCCCGCCTCGGCAGGTGCGCGTCCGTGAGCACCCTGGTCCCCACGCTAACTCGCACCGGGGGGCGCCTGCCTGCGGTCAGACGCTGATGTGCGGCATCAGGTCGAGCCGTTCGAGGATCACACCCTCGCGCAGCGCCCAGGGGCAGATCTCGAGCTCGGCCAGGTCGAAGACGTCCATGCAGGCCTCGGCGACGAGCGCACCGGGAACGATCTGGTGGGTCCTGCTCGACGAGACGCCGGGCAGCCGGGCCAGGTCGTCGGGAGCCATGCGGGTCAGCTCACCGATCTGCTCGCGGAGAGTCTCGAGCGACAGCACCCGGCGCACCAGCGGTCCGTCACCGGCCGGGGCCGCTCCGCAGATGCGCGCCAGGGAACGGAAGGTCTTGGAGGTCGCGGCCGCGCGGTCGGGCCGTCCGCCGCGCAGCAGGCTCCCGGCGTTCTGCGCGATGCCGGCGCGCAGGTCGCGGCGCAGAGCCCGGAGCGCGTCGGCGTCGGGCACGCTCCCGAAGTGGGTGCGGGCGAGTCGGGCCGCCCCGAGCGGGAGCGACCACGCGGTGTCGGGCGCCTCGTCGGCGCCGCCGGCGATCTCCAGGGAGCCACCGCCGATGTCGAACACGGCGAGCCGTCCGGCCGACCAGCCGAACCACCGGCGCACGGCCAGGAACGTCAGCCGGGCCTCGTCCTCGCCGCTGAGCACCTGGAGCCGCACCCCCGTGCGGTCGAGCACCGTCTTGAGCACCGTCTCGGAGTTCACGGCGTCGCGCACGGCGGACGTCGCGAACGCCAGCGTCTCGGCGCAGCCCCGCTCCTCGGCGACCCGCAGGGCCTGTGCGGTGAACTCCACGAGGGCCTCTACCCCCGCCTCGCCGACGGCGCCCTGGTCGTCCAGGTGCTCGGCGAGCCGCAGCGGCTCCTTGTGGAACGACGCAGGCAGCGGCGCCGCGCCACCATGGGCATCGACGACGAGCAGGTGCCCCGTGTTGGAACCGATGTCGAGCACTCCCAGACGCATGCAGCAGACGCTACCGCGCCCAGGCAAGATCGGGCCGGGACCGCCGCTGGTACCTGGGACGGGCCGGCTGCCCGTGCCCTGGTGGGCGGTAGGCGATCGCGCCACGGGGACGCGGGGCGGTGCAGCCGATGCTGTACCGGCTGCGTGGGAGTCGTCCGGCCCCGGGACCGGACACGCCGACAGCTGGGGTCCAGGGCGGTGCCGGTTGCGCGGCACGGTCTCGAACCTCCCCTCTCACCGGGTCCGGCTCTCTGTCCGGGTCCGGCTCTCGCACCGGGTCCGGCGGTGCGGGCGCGACGAAGACGGACGTGTGCCCCGTCGGGGTGACCGTCTCCACGGCGTGCCGGCCGTCGACCTCGGTGACCCTCTGCCCCCATCCGGGCGCTTGCTTCGCGTGGTTGCAGCGGGCGCACAACCCCTGCCCGTTGTCGAAGCTGGTCCGGCCGCCCGCTGCGTGCGGCGTGACGTGGTCGATGTGCCGCACCGGCGCGTCGCACCACGACGTGCCGCAGATCCCCTGTTCCCGGGCCCGGAGCAGCGCGGCCAGGCCCTGCGGGTGGAACCGGGACGCCGACGTCGTCGCCAGCAGACGCCCACGCGGGTCGACATAGATCGCACGGAGCCACGCCGCGTCCGCATCGATCCCGTGTGCGGCCAGGCTTCGTACCACCGGAGCCGGCACGGCGCCCGCCCCTGCGGGAGCGCCCTCCAGCACGACGGCGGGCTGGTCACCGTCAGCGAGCAGAGTCCGGTCAGAGACCAGCAGGTTGATCGTGACCGGCACATCGTCCGCGTGTCCGGGCTCTCGACCGGTGACCCGCTCGATCAGGGTGTCGGCCATGATCTGCCCGGCACCACGCTCGTCACCCGTGGCCTTGGCGGCGTCGGCGTGCGCCTTGAGCTGCGCGTAGGCCTGCACCCCCTGCCGCATCGGGACCAGCGCGGTGAGGTACACCATCAGGTCGGGCGCCGGACGCACGGACACCGAACGTTCTGCCTCGGCCTTGGCGTTCCGCCGCACACACGCGTGCACGTCCAGCTGCGACGCCAGCTCCTTGATGCGAGCGACCAGCCGCTTGGTCCCCATCCGGGCCAGCTCCGCAAGACCGGCAGGCCCGCAGATCTCCTCGTCGATCCGGGCCCGGTCCTCGGCCGAGAGGTGCGCCGTCTCCCGCACCAGCAGCGTGGCGCGCCACGACGAGAGCACGCCCGTACGCAGCGCGTCGAACGTGAACGGCATCTCCGTGACCCACGCCCGGGCCGTACCGAGGAACGAGCCCGCCGCGTGCGGGCTGCATCGCATCGCAAGACCCACCTGGTTCGGCACACCGCGCCCCCGCCGCTCCGCGCGGACGCCCAGCCTGGCCTCCTCGGCCTTCGTCGCCTCCGACAGCGCGACAGCCAACCGCGCCTGGGTCGCGGTCACGGCGTCCTTCACCGCCTCCAGCTCCCCGAGCAGATCCACCCATTGCGACCGCACCTGCTTCGAGACGGACGAGGCCGTGTCGGTGCCGCCTGGCAGGATCATCCCCGCCAACAGGTCGCGGACCGCCCGGACACCGGCCACGTCGGTGGTGACGCCGTCGAACGGCACGGACGGGTCAGGCCCGTCGGCCGTTCGGGATGGCACCTCACCGCTTCGCGTCATAGCACCATCATATAGCACTGCTGTTCGATAGGCGCGCCGAAGAGACAGCTGAGTACGGACGCAGCGGGACGGGTCCCGGGACGGACTGGCTACCTTTCGGCACGGACGGCCAGACGGCCTGCTCCTCACCTCCACCCCGAAAGGATCACAGTGGACATGAAGCGAAATCGCATGATCCGCGTCGGCGCGGGCCTCGCCGCTGCGACGCTCGCGTGGACCGGACTCGCCGCCAGCGCCCAGGCGGCGACCGGTGACGACGACGTCCGCCCCCTGGTCGTCGGCGGCCAGCCCGCCGAGGAGGGTCAGTACCCCTGGCTCGTCGGGGTCGGCTCCACCGGCGACAGCACGCCGTGGGACCGGCAGTTCTGCGGCGGCTCGGTCATCACCGAGTCCGTCGTCCTCACCGCCGCGCACTGCGTCGAGGACGTGGCGGACGACCCCGAGGCGCTCGTGGTCTTCTCCGGCTCGGTCGACCTGGAGTCGGACGAGCTCGTCGAGACCGAGGTCGCGGACCTGCACATCGCCCACGACTACGGCGAGCCGGTCGACGGCGCCAACGACTGGGCGCTGCTGCTGCTCGACGAGCCGGTCGACGTCGAGCCGATCGAGGTCGGCGTGGACCCCGCCGAGTTCGAGACCCTCGAGGCCGTCGGCTGGGGCGAGACGGGCGAGGGCTTCCCGACCGTCGCGCGCTGGGTCGAGCTGCCCTTCGTCGACGACGGGGCCTGCTCCGACGCCTACCCGGGCGAGTTCGACGCCCAGACCATGCTGTGCGCGGGCGACCTCGAGAACGGCGGCGTCGACACGTGCAGTGGTGACTCCGGCGGTCCTCTGATGGCGCCGGACGACGACGGCGGCCAGATCCTGGTCGGCATCATCAGCTGGGGCGACGGTTGCGCCGTGCCCGGCAGCCCCGGCGTGTACGCCGAGGTAGCCGACTTCAACGGCTCGATGGACGACGCCATCGACGAGTGGGAGGACGGCGAGTAACGGAGACCGACGAAGGGCGCCGTCCACGGTGGACGGCGCCCTTTCTCATGAGGTGGGCGCGGCGACGTTCGTGTCAAGGCGCAGCGCGGCCACGAGCTCGCGGTAGAGCTCGTCGACCTCGAGCAGCTCCGCGTGCCGGCCGACCGCACGCACACGGCCGTGCTCGAGCAGCACGATCTGGTCGGCGTCGACGACCGTCGAGATCCGGTGCGCGATGGTCACGACCGCGCCGGTGCCCGCGACGTCCCGGATCGCCGCGGCCAGCGCCGCCTCGGTGAGGCCGTCGAGCTGCGCCGTCGCCTCGTCGAGCAGCAGGATCTCCGGCCGGGCGACCAGCGCACGCGCCACCGCCACCCGTTGCCGTTCGCCCCCGGAGAGCTGCGACGCGTTCACTTCCGTGTCCAGGCCGTCCGGCAGCACCGCCACCCGCTCGGTCAGCCGCAGGGCGTCGACGGCGGCCCGGATCTCGGCGTCGGTGGCGTCCGGCCTGGCATAGGCGAGGTTCTCCCGCAGGGTGCCTGGCACGATCGGCGTGTCCTGCTCGACGTAGGCGATCCGGGACCGGATCTCGTCGGTGCTCCAGTGCTCGTAGGGGTGCCCGTCGAGCTCGACCCGGCCGCCGACGGGGCTGAGGAACCGCAGCAGCAGCGACATGATCGTCGTCTTCCCGGCACCCGAGGGACCCACGATCGCGGTGTGGCCACGCCGCGGCACGTCGAGGCTCACGCCGTCGAGCGCCGGCGCCGCGGCGGCGTCCGCCCCGGCGTAGCGATAGGTGACGTCGTGCAGCCGCAGCACAGGCGGCTCGACGTCGACGCCGGCGGCTCCCCCACGGCCGCCGCGCGCACCCGGCCCGGCGGCGCCGTCGTCCGTCTCCAGCTCCATCTCCTCGACCTCGGCGATCCGCGCGGCGGCCGCGAGCCCGGACTGGAGCGACGTCATCGCCATCGTCAGGAGCATGACCGGCATCATCAGCTGGAACACGTACAGCAGGAACGCCACGAGCGTGCTGACGGTGATCGCCTCGGTCGAGACCCGCCAGGCCCCGACGCCGAGCAGCAGCATCACGGCCAGGTTGACCGCGACGCCGGTGATCGTCCAGGACACGTTCTCGAGCTTGACGGCACGGATGCCGCTGCGGGCCGAGGCCTCGGCGTGCTCGGAGACCCGGGCCGTCTCGCGCGACTCCGCGCGGGCGGACTTCACGGTCCGCAGCGCCCGGACGACCCCTTCGAGGCGCCCGCCGAGCGCGCCCACGTGCTCCTGCGCCTCCTGCTGCGCCCTGGACAGCCGCGGCATCAGCGCGACCACGCTGATGCCCGCGAGCACCAGGACGACGAGCGTGACGCCGAGCAGCACGACGTCCAGGTAGGCCATGAGCACTATCGCGCCGACCAGACCGATGACGCCGTTGACGAAGTTCACCACGCTGGACGTCGTCGCCTCGCGGATGAGCAGGGTGTCCGACGTGACGCGCGTGACGAGCTCGCCCGGCGGGCGGGCGGTGACCTCGGGGACCCGGGCGCGCAGCAGGTGACGGACGAGGCCGGTGCGGGCCGCGAGGATGATCCGCTCGGCCAGCGTGCCGAGCATGATGCCCTGGACCAGCCCCATGACGGTCCCGGCGACCAGCAGGACCCCGAGGATCGTGATCGGGGTGCGCAGGGAGGCGGACGCCTCGAGCCCGTCGAGCACCGCCTTGGTCACGAGCGGCGTCGCCAGCTCGGCAGCGGTCGCCACCGCACCCAGGACGAGGGCGACGATCAGCACCGCCTTGTGCGGGCGGGCGTAGGCCCAGAGGATGCCCGCCTTGTCCTTGGTGGACCGCTCCACGTCGTTGCCCCATCCACTCGGTCAGCGCGAGCCGTTCGTACACGCGCGACTCATTCTGCGACACGTCTGTCGCATGAAGCAACTGAATTGTGCCACCCAGGCCGACCGCATACCCTCGGCCTGGTGACGACCGAGCAGATCGAGCGAGGAGCGCGCGCCCGTACGCGGCAGGCCGTGCTGGACGCGGCCGCGGCGGTCTGGGCGCGTGACTTCTCGGCGTCGCTCAGCGCGATCGCCGAGCGGGCCGAGGTCAGCCGCTCGACGCTGCACCGCTACTTCACCGACCGCCAGGCCCTGGTGGATGCCCTGCTGCTCGACTCGCTGGCGCTGCTGGCGACACTGGAGGACCGCGTCACCGCGGGCGCCTCCGCGATGGACACCCTCGAGCAGCACCTGCGCACCGGCGTCGAGATCGGCGACCGCGTGATCTTCCTGTTCTCGGACCCCCACCGGTTCACCGGCAACCCGCACTGGGCAGAGGACGACGGCGACGACGGGATGCGCGCGCTCGTCGACCGCGCCCGGGCCGAGGGGACGATCGCCGAGGAGCTCCCGACGTCGTGGGCCATCGCCGTGTTCTACTCGCTGCTCTACACCGCCGCCGAGGTCAGCAACCAGGACCTGCCCCGGCACGTCGCCGCCGACCTCGCGGTCCAGTCGTTCCGGCGCAGCATGGCCCACTGAGCCCGGCGGCGCCCGGGGTCAACGAGGGACGTGCGCGGCCGGCGCGGCCGACAGCGGGACGGGCGCCGGCCGGTCGCAGGTGCTCCTCACGCTGACCGTCGTGCCGGTGTCGGCGGCGGCGAGCAGCGCGGTCATGATGTCGAGGACGTGGTACGCCACCTCGCCGTTCGCGCGCGCGGCGACGCCCGGTGGCGTGGCCGCGAGGTCGGCGACCCCGTACCCGCGGGCCGCGTCCCGGTAGCCGGCGCCGGGCGGCAGGGTCCGCCAGGTGCCGCCCAGCTCGTGCAGCTGCACGTCGCCGTCGAAACGGTTGGGATCGGGGACGACGAGCGAGCCCGCCTGGCCGTGGACCTCGATCTGCGAGGCCCGGGTGGCGACCGAGTCGAAGCTCATCACCAGGGTCGACAGCACCCCCGACGCGTGCCGGAGCACGCCGGTCACGTGCGTGTCGACATCGACCGGGATGACCTGTCCCGCCCGGTCGCCCGAGCCGATCTCCCGGGTCGCCCTCGTGTGGCTCGCGGCGCCGACCACCGACACCACCGGGCCGAGCAGGGTGACCAGCGTGGTCACGTAGTACGGGCCCATGTCGAGCAGGGGGCCGCCACCGGACCGGTAGTAGAAGTCCGGGTTGGGGTGCCAGCGCTCATGGCCCGGCGTCACCATGATCGCCGTCGCCGCGACCGGCTCACCGATCGCCCCGTCGTCGACGGCCTTCCGCGCCGTCTGGACACCCGTCCCGAGCACGGTGTCCGGCGCGCACCCCACCCGCACCCCTGCCGTACGGCCCGCCTCGAGCACGGCGCGGGCGTCGTCGAGCGTCACCGCGAGGGGCTTCTCGCCGTACACGGCCTTGCCGGCCGCGATGGCGCGCAGGGCGATCTCGGCATGGGCGGCGGGAGTCGTGAGGTTCAGCACGAGGTCGACGTCGGGGTCCGTCGTCAGCTCGTCGACCGTCTGCGCCCGCACGCCCCGCTCGGCGGCGACCGACGCCGCACGAGCCGGGTCGAGGTCGGCGACGGCGACGAGCCGTACAGCCTCCAGCCGCTCGAACGTGGCCAGGTACGCCCCGGAGATGGCCCCGAGGCCGACGATCCCCACCTTCAGCGGCTGGCCCACAGGATGCCCCTCTCGATGATCGTGCGAACGTTCTGGTCGCTGACCGTGGCCAGGTCGTGACCCGGCGTCGAGACGAAGACGCGACCCTCGCCCCACAGGCGGGTCCAGACGGCCGGGCAGGTGACGGGCCGGTGCCACGGGTCGAAGTCGCGGGCGGCGAGCGTCGTGGTCGCGAGCACGTCGTTGTAGTCGTCGGACAGCACCCAGTACTGCTCGGTCGTCAACTCGAAGTCGGTGATCCCCGCGACGATCGGGTGCGCTGCCCGCTCGGGCACGATGTCGATCGTGTGCCGCACGAAGTTGTCGGCGGCCTCGCCCGCCAGCCCGTCGGGGGCGGCCTTCGGCGGATGGCAGGCGAACTGCCCGCCGATCAGCTGGAGGTAGTCCGAGCTGCTCCGGTAGGAGTCGGCGATACCGCCATGCCACCCGGCCAGCCCCGTGCCGGCGCGCACGGCCGAGATCAGCCCGCGAAGCTCGTCACCGGCGATCGTGTTCATCGTGTTGGTCTGGATGACGACGTCGACACCGGCCATGTATTCCGGGTCCGTGTAGACGGTCGTCTCGTCCTCGACCCGGACCTCGTACCCGTGCTCGCCGAGGAAGGGGAGGAACGAGTCGGTCGTCTCGACGGGCTGATGCCCGTCCCATCCGCCGCGCACGATCAGGGCTCGCTTCGTCCTCGAAGTTGTCATCTCGTCGCTCTCCCAAAGTTGCGCAACATTCAGGCCACTGCCGCACCGCTCCCCTTTAATACAGGAGTCAACCGGTGAGAACAAGGGGCAAATAGTTGCGCAACTTTCATCGCTGGGGCTAGCGTCGCCCGTATGCCGAACTCACGTCGGACGACGCTCGCGGACGTCGCGAAGGCCGCCGGCACGACCACGCCCACCGTCTCGAAGGTCCTGAGCGGCCGGTCGGACGTCTCGACCGATACCCGCGCGCGCGTCATGCGGATCGTCGAGGAGCTCGGGTATCGCGGCCGCTCCGGCCGGGACGCGCCGTCGCGCGGGGGACGCTCCCCGTTCGTCGACCTGGTGCTCAGCGGCGTCGAGGGCACCTGGGCCAACCGCGCCCTCAGCGGCGTGGAACGCGCCGCCGAGGGCGCGGGTGTCGACATCGTCGTCTCCGTGGCGCGGCCGCCCGACGACGCCTGGCTGACGCGCCTGCTCGCGCGCCGGCTGCGGGGCGCCGTGCTCGCGCTCGTGGACACGACGAGCGACCAGCTCGCGACGCTGGCCGCGGCACAGGTACCGATCGTGCTGCTCGACCCGGTGACCCAGCCGCCGAGCACGGTCGCCAGTGTCGGTGCGGCGAACTGGGCCGGCGGGCGGGCCGCCGCCGAGCACCTCCTCTCGCTGGGGCACCGGCGCCTCTCCGTGCTCGCCGGGCGGCGCACGCATCTCTACAGCCAGGCGCGGGTCGACGGGTTCCGGTCCGCCGTCACGCAGGCCGGGCTCGAGCTTCCGGACGGCCGGGTCGCCCACACCGGCTGGCAGCGCGCGAGCGCCGCCGAGCTGGCGACGGAGCTGCTGCGGGGCACGCCGGCGCCGACGGCGGTCTTCGCCTGTTCCGACACCATGGCGCTCGGTGTGTACGACGCCGCGGCCGCCCTCGGGCTCCGCATCCCCGACGACGTGAGCGTGGTCGGCTTCGACGACCTGCCTGAGGCGCAATGGGTGAGCCCCGCGCTGACCACCGTGCGTCAGCCGATCGCCGAGATGGGCGAGGCAGCGCTGCGGATGCTGCTGCGCATCAGCGCCGAACCGCCCCGCGAGGCGCCGCGTGAGGAGCTCGCCACGACGCTCGTCGTCCGCGGGTCGACGGCGGCCGCCGAAACCGTCGCTCCCTGAGTGTCAGCGCTCGTCGGCCGGCGCCAGCCGGACCAGCGGGTCCGGGCTGTGCACCCCGCGCGGCCGGTAGCCCAGGATGTCCGACAGGCCGAGGTAGTCGGCCAGGAGCCAGACGATGGTCAGCCACATCTCGGTTCCCTGGAGGCCTGCGACGCCGTCGGGGCCCTCGCTGCGTGGCGCGAAGGCGAAGCCCTCGCCGTCCGACCAGCTCCCGAGCGCCCGCTGGAGCTGGTCGTGCGCCCACGCGCTGCCCTCGGTGCGCCGGTGCCCGGTCTGCTTGGCCGCGAGCCAGAGCGGATGGATGACGTCGAGGACGTTGCAGGCGGTGTAACCCTCCGGCGTGCTGAGGTACGGGTCGCTCGCGTGCTCCAGCACGGTGTCGACGGCCGCCTCTGGGTACGGCAGCGGTAGGCCGAACTGGGCGTACGACCCGCGGGTCAAGCGGTAGAACCCGTTCACGGCCTGCAGCCAGCGCGGTCCGGGCGCGGGCTGCGGCGCACCCCACAGGCCCGTCTCGGGGTTCGCCCGCGCGGACAGCCAGCCCAGGAGCCCGTAGACCGGGCCGACGCCGCCGTCGGCCAGGTCCGCCGAGAAGTCGGTGATGTTGAGGGCGCACGCGGTGGCGAGGGAGTCGACGGCGGCCCCGCTCCCCCACGCCTGTGCGCCCCAGTCGCGCGCTTCGAGGGACGCGATGACCTCGTGCTCGCCCAGCTCGTGCACGGCGCGCACGGGGTGCGGAAGCCGTCCGCCGAGCAGCCGGACCGCATAGCCGACGCTGAGGACGTGATAGCTCGCGCCGCCGTCCGTGGCGAGGAGGGGCTCGTCCGACGTCGATGGCAGCGCCAGGCCCTGGTCGGAGATGTCGCCTGCCGGGATGAGCCCGGTCGCCGGGTCCTGCCGGGCGGTCAGCCGCCGGATCAGGTCTGCGGCGTCGAACCCCGGTGGCGGGGTGCCGAGCAGGACGTCGGCGATCTCGACGGCGTCCGCCCAGGGGCGGATGGCCGGCTCTTGCTTCCCCGCGGACGCCGACGGGCGGTCGACGAAGCGCCCGTCCTCGTAGCAGCGGGCCAGCAGGTCGCCGGCCTGCTCCCGGGCCCGCGCTGCGAAGTCGTGGAGCTCCGCCCGGAGATCGTGGTCGCGGGCGGCCCGGGTCTCCGCGCGCCGGTCGCGGATGACGCGCGCGGGGTTGCCTGCGACGACCGCCCAGTCCGGCACGTCCTTGGTGACGACCGCGGAGGCACCGATGATGACGTGGTCGCCGACCGTGACCCCGTCCAGGATCGTGGCGTTGGATCCGATCCAGACGTCGTCACCGAGCGTGATGCCCTTGCTCCAGGTGCCCTGCTCATGGATCGGCAGATCGTTGGCCATGCGGTGGTTGAACCCGAGGATCGAGCTGTGGGCACCGATCCGGACGCCGTCGCCCATCCGGATCTCGCCACGGACCACGGCGTAGGGGTTGATCGAGCAGTCCGCGCCGATCGTCAGGTCACCCGTGACGTAGGCGAGCGCCCCGACGTAACTGCGATCGCCGATGGAGAGCTGGTCGCAGAAGACCGCCGCGTTCTGGGCGATGAAGACGCCCTCGCCGAACCTCGCCCCGTCGGCCGCCAGGTCGAGCTGACGCGCTGCCTGCGCCTCGGCCTCCGGGGACGTGGGGTCGTACTCCCAGGGAAAGTAGTCGATACGTCGGACGCCTGCGGCCGGTGAGTGGTGCACGGCGCCAAGAGTAACCGCGGGGATCTCTCCGACGTCCGCCCGTGGTCGGGCACACGGCCTGAGGTGGGGTAGTATTTCGGTCGTCCCTACGGGGTCGAAACCGGTACTTCCGAGCGTGCTCGGGAACGCCGCGGGCTGTGGCGCAGCTTGGTAGCGCACCTGACTGGGGGTCAGGGGGTCGCAGGTTCAAATCCTGTCAGCCCGACACTGTGATGCCGCACGGCATCCCCGAACAGCCGGATCCACGATTTCGTGGGTCCGGCTGTTTGTGTCTCCGCCGTAGCCGCCGAGCGAGGGGCCGAGCTCTCAGATTTGCATCGGAAGATGCAAGATCGAGAGTTGGGCCGAAGGCTCGTAGAGCGGATGCCGGCCCGTGCCTACCGTCGAGAGAGGAAGGATTCCCCTCACAGAAAGTCTCCTCATGACCTCGACCACGATTGCCGGCCCGCCGCGGCTCGACTCCGCCGTCCACCTTGTCCACCTCACCAAGACCTACCCGAACGGCCCCGAGCAGGTCGTCGCTCTTCAGGGCGTATCGCTCGCTGTCCGGCCCGGCGCCTTCACCGCGATCATGGGCCCCTCGGGTTCGGGCAAGTCGACCTTCCTCAACCTCGCGGCGGGGCTCGATACGCCCACCAGCGGCCAGGTGTTCATCGGCGACACCGACATCACCGAGCTCTCAGCAGATGCCGTCACCCGCTTTCGCCGGCGCCACATCGGCTTCGTCTTCCAGTCGTACAACCTCATCGGCCACCTCACCGTCGGCGAGAACATCCGGCTGCCGCTGCTGCTCGACGGCCGACGCCCCGATGAGCAGTGGCAGCAGGCGCTGATCGAGTCCGTCGGGCTGACGGGCATGACCGAGCGCCTGCCGAGCGAGCTGTCCGGAGGCCAGGCACAGCGCGTCGCCATCGCCCGCGCACTCATCACCCGGCCCACCGTCGTCTTCGCCGACGAGCCGACCGGCGCTCTCGACCGCCGCACGGGCGAACAGGTGCTCGACGTGCTGCGCGGAGCCGCCAAGCGCTTCGCGCAGACCCTGGTGCTCGTCACCCATGACCCGCACGTAGCAGCGACCGCAGACGAAGTGCTCTTCCTGGCAGACGGACGACTGGCCGGCGAGCTCACGGCGCCGACCACGAGCCAGATCGCCGCCCGCCTCGTCGAGCTAGGACGGTAACGCCATGTGGTTCTTCGCCCGCTCAGCAGTACGCGCCAATCGCTCCAGCTTCATCGGCAGCTTCCTCATCGCCCTGTCCGCCGCCGCCCTGCTCTCCGCCAACGGCGTGCTCGTGGAGAGCGGCCTGCGCGGTGACGCGCCGTTGCTCACGACCGTGGCCGCCTCGTTCGCCGGCACGGCGGTCCTCGTCGTCGTGCTCGTCGTCGCCTCCACCTTCTCTGCCGCACTGCGCCAGCGGAACGCGCAGTTCGCGCTGTTGCGCACCGTCGGAGCCACCACCGCGCAGGTGCGCTCGATGGTGACGGCCGAGGTCGCGATCGTCTTCGCCCTGGCGGCGCCGCTGGGCGCCGTCCCGGGACTGTTCGCTGCGAAGCTGCTCACGCCCGTGCTCGAATCCGGTGGCATCGTGCCTGGCGGGCTCGAGCTGACGATCTCGCCGCTCCCCGTGATCGGGTCGCTGCTCCTGCTGTTCCCGACGGCACTGCTCGCCGCGCGGCTCGCGGCCCGCAAGGTGACGAAGATCAGCCCGACCGCGGCCGTCCGCGGCGCCTCGGCCGAGTCGTCCCGCCTCTCCCGAGGACGGCGGACGGCGGCCATCACACTGCTCGCCTCGGGCATCCTCGTGGCCGGTACGCCGTTCATCGTGCCCGGCACGCTCGGCAGCGCTACCGGAGCGACGTCCGCCTTCCTGCTCATCAGCGCCGCAGCCGTGGCCGGCCCGGCGATCGTCGCCGCGATCGCCCGCCGGGCAGCCGACGCCACCCGTTCCTCGAGCAACGCGGCCACGACGCTCGCCCTCGTCAACAGCCGTGGCTTCTCCCGCCGGCTCACCGCAGCGATCATCCCGCTCGCCCTCTTCCTGGCGCTCGGCACCGTGCAGACCGGCGTCAACGGCAGCATGGTCGACGCCGCCGGCATGCAGCTGCGCGCCGGCCTCGGTGCCGACGTCGTCATCACCTCCCCCGACGGCGTGACGACCGAGCAGGCGGACGCCGTCGCGTCCACCCCGGGCGTCCGCGCGGTGGTCACCAGCTCGACGGTGCCCGCAGAGGTCAAGGTCGACCCCGACGAGGACCTGGGCGGCCTCTCGTGGGAGCCGACCGCCCTCCGTGCCGTGTCCGGCGGCACGCCGGACCTGCTCGACGTGGGCATCACCGCCGGCTCCCTGGACGACCTCACCAGCCCCGACACGATCGCCGTCAGCGGCGAGAGCATCTTCGCTACCGGCAAGAGCGTCGGCGACACCGTGGAGCTACGGTTCGACGAAGGCGCCGTACTCACCCCGACCATCGTGGCCGTCTACGACCGGGGCCTGGGCTTCGGCGACTACATCATCGACGAATCGTCGCTGCCCAGCTCCGACCGGCCGGCAGCCGCAGACCTGCTGCTCGTGCAAGGGCCTGCTGACCTGACGCCCCCCGGGCTGCAGACCCTCTCCGTGGACGACTACGTCGAAGAGGCGGTGGCCGGTGCGGCATCGCAGCAAGAGCTCGGGGCGATCCTGCTGCTCGTCCTCATCCTCTTCATCGCGATCGCCGCCGCGAACACCCTGGCCATGGTCACCAGCGCACGCAAGCCCGAGCTCACCCTCCTGCGCCGCATCGGCGCCACCCGCCGCCAGCTGACGTCGATGATCACGATCGAATCGCTGTTCGTCATGGTCACGGCCCTGGCACTCGGCACGCTGTCCGTAGTTCCGGCGCTCGTGGGGGTTACCTACGGCATGCTCGGCCGCTTCGCGCTGGCGATCGACTGGCCGGTGTACGGGGCACTGGCCGGGGCAGTCGTGCTCATCACATCGGTGGCGATGGCGGTGCCTGCGATGATCGCCGGCCGCGCCCGGGCATGATCGTCATCGATTCGACCATTCAGACCTGGTTCAGCCGCGGCACGACGTCCTCGACGAGTCCGGTCGCCCAAGGGACCGGGTTCTCGTACGGCGTCGGCATGAGACCGACCAGCGAGATACCCAGTGCCTTGTACTGGTCCATGTCCGTGAGGAAGGCATCGACATCGCCGAGCACGTCGCCCTGGTAGATCATCGTCTTCTCGATCGCGTCGTAGTCGGTGCCGAGCGTCTCGCAGTGCGTCCGGAGCACCCTCAGCTTGTGCCTGACCGTCTCGAACGCCTCCTCGCCCGGCCCGCCGAACAGGTTGCACGCCTGCCCGTACCGGGCCACCAGCCGCAGCGTCTTGCGCTCACCTCCCCCGCCGATCATGACCGGGACAGTACCGCGCGGCGGCTGCGGGAGGTTGATCGTCTCCGCCAGCTGATAGTGCTTGCCGTCGAAGGCTCCGTCATTGTCCGACCACATCTGCCGACAGATCCGCAAGGTCTCCTCGAGACGCTCGAAACGCTCCGCGATCGGCGGGAACGGCACACCGAGGCCGGCGTGCTCACGGTCGTACCAGGCCGCCCCGATGCCCAGCATCGCGCGCCCTCGCGAGAGCACGTCCAGCGTGGAGACCGTCTTGGCCAGGAGCCCAGGGTGCCGGTAGGTGACCCCGGTGACCAAGAGACTCAGCCGGACGTTCTTCGTCACGCCGGCGAGGTACCCGAGCGAGGTGTACCCCTCGAGCATCGGCTCGTACGGTCCGCCCGACTGCAGCATCTGGAACCAGTGGTCCATGACCGTCAGCAGGTTCACACCGCCCTCGTCAGCGATCTGCGCGGTCTCGGTGAGGCGGTCAGCCAGGGTGGTCTCCCACTCCGGATGCGTAAAGGTGAAGTAGTGCAGCCCGATATCCATCATTCAGCTCCTCGTCGTGCGTGTCAGCGCATCGTGCGTGTCAGTGCATCGTGAGTGTCAGTGCGAGGACGTGTTCCGCTGGGACCGGTGACTCGCCGACAGCACCCTGTCCATCAGGCGGGCAGGAAGGACGCGAGCGAGGGGGATGGTGAAGGCAGCGTCCATGCCGAGCGTGTATCTCGCCCGGGGGCGGGCCGTCGTGGCTGCTCTGGCGATCTTGACTCCGGCTCTCGCAGCGGGCAGAGCGCGCTTCAGGAAGGCAGTGTTCGCGGCGACCGTTGACTTGATGAGGTCGCCGTACAGGCGCTGGTGCTCGACGCTCAGCTTGTCGGCGCGTTCGAGGGAGATCTTTCCGCTGTGCGCGGCCATCTCGGTCCTGACTCCACCGGGTTGGACCACCACGACCTGTACGCCTTGCGCTGTGACCTCTCGACGCAGTGCGTCGCTCGCTGCTTCCAGTGCGAACTTGGTTCCTGCGTACGCGCCGAAGATCGGGAGTGCGGCGGCTCCACCCACCGAGCTGATGTTGACGATCCTGCCTCGACTCGTCCGGAGGAACGGCAGGAGTGCCTGGATGACGGCGACATGCCCGAACAGGTTGACTTCGAACTGCTTGCGCCACAGATCGAGCGGCAGCACTTCGACGGGGGCGTTGATCTCGATCCCCGCGTTGTTGATCACGGCGCGCAGCGGTCGCTCCTCCGGGTCGTCCGCGATGCGCTCCGCGATGGACTCGATGTGCTCCGGGACGGTGATGTCCAGGGTCACTGGTTCGACACCTGGGGCCCGGACGCCGTCCGCCTCACCATCGGTGCGCACTCCAGCAAGGACGTGGTATCCCATCGCGGCGAGCTCCTGTGCCGTCGCAGCCCCGATGCCCGTCGCGGCCCCGGAGACGACCATGAGCTCGTTCTTGTTCGGTTGCGTCATGACTGGCGCCTTTCAGAGGTTGTGCCCGAGACGGACGGAAGGGACTCCTCGCGGCCGGCGAAGCCGACCGCCTGCGGGACCGGGTCGAGGAGCTCCCGGACGTCCTGCCGGGTCCCACGCAGCGCGATCAGGCGACGGAGCTTCATGACCTTTCGCGGTTCGTTCAGCGCGGCGGCTCCCACCAAGCGGTCGCCCTGCCAGACGGCCGCGATGAAACGCTCCTCGTCAGGCCCGCCCGAGACGAACTCGACGTCGTCACCGGCTCCGGTTCCCACGAACTGGATCCGCTGGCCGTACCAGTCGCTCCAGAAGTACGGCACCGTGCGGTACGGGGTCATTGCGTCGGGGGTGACAGCGTTGGTGCCGGCGTGAGCGCCCTGGGCAGAGGCATTCGTCCAGTTCTCGAGCCTCATCGTCGCCCCGAGGTCGGCGTTGGGCCAGTGTGCGACGTCCCCGGCCGCGAAGACATCAGGAAGCGACGTGCGGAGGTACGCGTCACACACGATGCCGTGATCTCGTGGGTCCAGCTCGATCCCGCACTCCGTGAGCCAGCCGGTCGCCGGCGCGGCACCCACTCCCACCACCACGAGGTCTGCCGGCAGGATCTCGCCAGTCGTCAGGCGCACACCCTCGACGCGGTCACGTCCGATGAACTCTTCCACCGCCGTCGCCAGACGCAGCGGAGTGCCGTTGCGCATGTGGAGAGACGCCAGAGCTCTACCGATGTCGGTGCCGACCGCACGGACCAGTGGTACGGGGGCCGAGTCGATGACCGTAGGAACCGCACCGAGCTGCCGGGACGACGACGCTACTTCGGAGCCGATGAAGCCCGCGCCCAGGACGAGCACGCGGGTGCCCGGGTGCAGCAGCTCGCGCAGTGCGGCGGCGTCTTCCATCGTGCGGAGCGCGAGGACACCGTCGAGGGCCGGAATGTCAGGCGGCACACGCGGAGCCGCACCGGTCGCGATGACGAGGGTGTCATACGGGACAACGCCGGTCGAGGTGCGCACGATCTTGGCTGCAGGGTCGAGACCGGTCGCCGTCACCCCGAGCCGGACGTCGACCTGCAAGTCATCACGGAGCACCTGCACGGTCTGAAAGTGCCGAACCGGCTCGCCTGTGACGAGATACGCCTTGGACAGAGCGGGCCGGTCGTACGCGAGGTGTCTCTCCGCCCCGATGAGCACTATCTCTCCTGCGAAGCCCTCGCGGCGTGCTGCCTCGACGGCGCGGAGGCCGGCGAGCGAGCTGCCGACGACGACGAGGGTCACTCTTCGTCCCTGGAGGCGAGTGACAGGGCGGCCGCGGGGCATGCTTGCACGGCATCCTCGACCCCGGCGCGGTTCTCCGCGGTGACGACGGTGTCGTGCACGATCAGAGTGCCGTCATCATCGACCTCGAACCGTTCGGGAAAGATCGACTCGCAGATTCCGATGCCTGTGCAACGGTTCCGGTCGACGACAATGCGCTGCGTGGTCATCTCATGGGCTCCTGTCTAGCTGATGACGACCGGCAGATGCCGATAGCCGTTGATGAAGTCGCTGTTGAGCCGCTCGGGTTCGCCGACCACGATGTCGGGCAGCTTGGTGAGGATCTGCTTGAACAGCGCGCGGAGCTGAGCCTTGGCGACGTTGTTGCCGAGGCAGTAGTGCACGCCGCCGCCGCCGAAGCCCACGTGCGGACTGCGCCCGCGAGAGAGGTCGAATCGGCGCGGGTTCTTGAACACGGACTCGTCGCGGTTGCCGGAGGCGTAGAAGATGCCGACCTTGTCACCGGCGAGGATCCGCTGACCGCCGAGGTCCAGATCCTCGGTCGCGGTGCGCGCGAAGGAGATGATCGGTGACGCGTGGCGGATGAGCTCCTCGGTCGCGCCCGCGATGCGGCCCTCGAAGTCGTCGAGCAGCCATGCCTTCTGATCCGGGTTCTGGGCGAGCTGGATCACCGCATGGGTCGTCGTCTGCTTGGTTGTGTCGTTGCCGGCGACACTCAGCAGAGTCATCACGCTGAGTATCGCCTGCTCGTCGAAGGTGACCCCGTCGACATCGGCGTGAACGATCGCCGACATGACGTCGTCCTCCGGGTTCTTGCGACGCTCCTCAGCCAGCGGCAAGCCGATCTCGCCGAGCGTGCCCATGACCTCGCCCAGCAGCTCGTTGGGGTCGACGCCCTCGGGAAGGGCGAGCGGGTCCTGCAGCAGGACGATCCGGTCGCCGGCCTCGGCGAACCTCTCGACGTGGTGCTCAGGGATGCCGATGAGGTCGGCCACGGTCATCATCGGCAGCTTCGCGGCGACGTCGTCGACGAAGTCGATGCTGCCCGCACCGATCACACGGTCGACGATCTGTTCCGCCCGTGCCTCGATCTGTCCGCTGAGTCTCGCGACCGCCTTGGGGGTGAACGCCGAGCTGATGACCTTCCGATACGCCGTGTGGACCGGCGGATCCATGTCCAGGATGACCGCACGCGACCCGGTGTCGGGCCCGTAGGGATACAGCGCGCTCGACCCGAGGGCCGAACTGAACAGCTCGTGGTTCTGGCTGACGTAGGTGATGTCCTCGGCCTTGGTCACGGCCCAGAACCCGGCCTGTCCATGCACTTCAGGTGGCAGGCTCGCCTCGATGGGCGGATGCCAGCTGACCGGAGCCTCCGTGCGCAGCCGCTGGAAGACGTCGTCGCGCTCGTCCGGGGACCTGGACCAGAACTCTTTGCTGGAGATGTCATAGGCCGTTGTCGGCTCGTGCTGCGTGGCGTGCAGAGGCATGGGTCGTCTCCGTGGTTCTCGATGTGTCGGTCGGATCAGGGTTCTTGGCTGGCACCGGAAACCGGGCCGCGGAGCATGCGCTGCTTCTCGTCGGTGTACGGCGCCCAGCTGGCCTGCGCGTGATGGGGGCCGTCGAGCTTGTGCAGGACGGCCCGCTCGTGGCTGAACACCCGAACGCTGCGCTCACCGTGGTAGGCGCCCGTTCCGCTGGCTCCGACCCCGCCGAAGGGGAGGCCGTCGATGCCCGCCTGCGCCATCGTGGCGTTGATGGCGATCCCTCCGGATGCTGTGCGCTCGAGGAAGGCAGTGCGCACGTCCGTACGCTCGGTGAAGCAGTACAGAGCGAGCGGCTTGTCGCGGCTGTTGATGAAGGCGATGGCTTCGTCCGCGTCGGCGACGGTAACGATCGGGAGGATCGGTCCGAAGATCTCGTCGCTCATCACGGGGTCGTCGAAGGTCACGTCCCGCAGCACGGTCGGGGCGACGAAGCGGTCCTCGTGGTCGGACTGTCCGCCGATGACGGTGACGCCTGAGCCGAGGAGCCCGGCGAGGCGGTCGACATGGCGGGCGTTGACGATGCGCCCGAAGTCTGCCGAGGCGTGCGGATCGTCGCCGTACATCTCGGCGGTGTGTCGTACGAGCGCCTCGACGAGGGGATCTACCACAGCGGGCGTGGCGAGCACGTAGTCAGGCGCGATGCAGGTCTGGCCCGCGTTGAGGAGCTTGCCCCAGGCGAGCCAGCCTGCCGCGGCGTCGACATCGGCCGACTCGTCGATCCAGACCGGAGACTTACCGCCGAGCTCGAGGGTGACCGGCGTGAGGTGCTTCGCCGCCGCAGCCATGATGATCTTCGCGACCGTGCCGTTGCCGGTGTAGAAGATGTGATCCCACGGAAACTCCAACAGCTCCGTCGTCTCGTCGACGGCGCCCTCGACCAGCCGGACGGCATCGGAGTCCAGGTATGCCGGGAACAGCTTCGCCATCAGGTGCGACGTCTGCGGCGCGAGCTCGCTGGGCTTCACGACGACGGCGTTACCCGCGGCGATCGCACCCACGAGCGGCATCAGGAGCAGGTGCACCGGATAGTTCCACGGGGAGATGATGAGCACCGTGCCGAGAGGCTGCAGGACGGTCGACGCGGTGGCGGGCAACAGGTAGTCCGGTGCCACCACCTCCCGCGGCTTCGTCCACTCGGCGAGGCTCTTGAGCGTCACGGCGATCTCAGAACGGACCGAGCCGATCTCGATGGTGTGCGTCTCGAGCGGATGCTTGCCCAGATCGGACTGCAGAGCGGCCTCGATCGCCGAGCCGTTGTCGGCCAGGAGCAGATCGAGAGCGGCAAGCTGGTCGCGGCGCCACCGCGTCTCGGCGGTACGGCCGGACGTGAAGGCCGCTCGCGCGCCGTGCGCTGCGGCGATGGGCGATACCTCTTGAGCTGCCATCAGTTCTCTCCGTTCATCACGAGGACGGGCTTGATCGCGGTACCGGCCGCGGAGGCGGCCTCCGCCTGGTTGACGTCCATGAACGGGAACAAGGTGATGAGGCGGTCGAACGGGAGCTGGCCACGCTGCCAGAACGAGATGAGCCGCGGGATGAACACCTGCGGGTTCGAATTGCCCATGTAGGCGTAAGTGATCGACTTGCCCGCAAGCGACGCAGGAGCCAGGGTGAGCGGCTCGAAACCAGCTCCGACCAGCACCGCGAGCCCCGGACGGCCGACCACCGCCACCGCCGCCGCCATGACCTCCCCGCGTGCGGTCGTGTCGAGGGAGAAGTCGAAGGCGGCACCGCCGCCGACGACCTGGGTAGCAAGGTCGCCGTCGGCACCGGGATCGACGACGCGGTCGGCGCCCAGCTCGAGCGCGAGGGCACGGCGACTCTCGTGGATGTCGACGGCGACGATCTCGCCCGCACCGGAAGCCTTGGCCGCCATGACCGCAGAAAGACCGACGGCTCCGGCGCCGAATACCGCCACGGAGTCACCCGGGCGCAGCTGCATCACGTTCAGCACGCATCCCGCACCGGTCATGACCCCGCAGCCGAGCGGCCCGACCAGCTCGAGATCGACGTCGTCGGGGATCTTCACGGCGTTCCGCTCGTTCGCGAGCGCGTACCCGGCGAAGGATGACTGGCCGAACCAACGATTGGCGACACCCTCACCGTCGGAAAGTCGAGCCGAGGGCTCGGTGTCCGGTCCGTGCCCCCCGAAGTTCAGCAGCTCGAACGCAGCGCAGTGATACGGCCGGCCGTCGCGGCACGCCGTACACACACCGCACGAGTCAAAGGTCAGGACGACGTGATCGCCGGGCCGCAAGCTCGTGACCGCCGCTCCGACAGCCTCGACGACACCGGCGCCCTCGTGTCCCAGGATGATGGGGAAGCTGCCCATCGCACGTGCGACGGAATCGGTATGGCACATTCCCGCGGCGACGATCCGCACGAGTACCTGGTCCGGCGCGGGTGCCTGGATCGTGACCGCCTCGACGTCGAACTCTCCCGCCCGCGAACGCAACACGGCCGCCCGGGTCTGCGTAGCACCTACGTTCATGCTGTCCGCCTGCCTGACGGAGCGCTCAGCTCCACGGACCAGTCCCCTTCGATGACACACATGCCTTCTCCCTTCGACGGTCCCCCGGAGCCGGACCAGACCTCCGCTGTTCCCGGGCGGGAACATGGCAGAAGGTTAGGCTCTTGCCCGAAGTGCGTCAACAGATGCACACCTGTCCACGGAAGAAGGTCAGTGGTGACCCGCGTACACGCCGACGCCGCCAAGCGCCGCCCACAGGGAGTGAAGGCGGGCCTCAGCCTCTCCGACATCCTCAGCGCCGCGTCATCCATAGCCCCCGAAGACCTGACGATGCAGGCCGTCGCCAACCGGCTCGGGGTCGATCGCAAAGCCGTCAATCACCATGTGTCGGATCGCGAGACCCTGCTCCGGCTGGTCGCGAGCGAAGCGTTCGCGCGAAGCTTCGCCACGGTCACCATCCCTGCCGAGAGCGACTGGCGTGAGGCGAGCCGGATCTACGGGTATGGCATAGCGGCGGCCGTGGCCGCGCTCGGCTCCCTGGCCGGACATGTACGCGTCTCCCGGTCGACCGACGCCCTGCTCCTCGCGGCCACGGAGGCCGTGCTCGCAAAGCTGGTCGAAGCCGGCTTCGACCTCGAAACCGGCATGAGGGCGGTCGCGATGCTGAGCGACATCTGCGACACATACGGTCAGGGCGTCGCACTCACGACCACGGGCGGTGCCGGCATGCGCGATCAATGGCTGCACGAAGTGCTCCGCGAGCTCCCCGAAGAGAACCCGCGATATTTGAGCGAAGCTGCACGCTCGTGGACGAACACCTACGACGCGCGCCAGCTCGACGTCTCCATCGAGATCTTCGTTCGCGGACTCGAGGGGCTCGCTCCCGCCTGACGAATGAGCATCACCTCGGGCGCAGGGCCTGACGTTGGCATGCCCCGGCAGCCGGTTGACGTCGACGAGATCGGCTCCTACCCTCGCCAGCACAACAGTTCCCGCCCGGGAACTTATGCCCGCGAGGTGAAGGAGTCCGGCGATGAGCGCGAATGCCGAGGTCGACGGCGAGGTCGACAAGGTCGTTACCGAAGAGCGCCTGCTCGGTACCGAAAGGCGCTGGCGCCGGTTCGGCGAGCCAGTGCCCGCTGGGCGGTCGCTGAAGAGCGACGGGACTCCCGACCACGGGGTCTTCGGTCCGGGCAGCGTGGTCTGGGACGTGCTGCTGCATCCCGCGACGATCGTCTTCGAGACCGTCGCGCAGGCGACCCTTCAGCTCCTGTACAAGCCGATCTCGGCTGGGATCCGCGACGAGGACCCGATCTCCCGGAAGGGCCGCGCAGGTACCTACACCGTCTTCGACGGTTTCGAGCGTGCCCAGCGCAACTCCGGGATGCACGCGCCGATGTGGCTCGGGGACACCCCGACCGCGACCCGAATGGCCGGGCACCTGCACAAGATCCACCAGCACGTCAAGGGCGACATCATCGACGTCGGCGCCCCTGAGCTCGGTGGGTACGCGGCCAGCGAGCCGCGCGACGCGATGTGGGCGGCCATCACCGAGCTGCATCCGATCCTCTGGATGTACGAGCAGTTCGCTTACCACGGCGACGCTGCTCCCCGGCCGCTGACCGACGACCAGCGCGAACAGTACGTTCGCGAGATGGGCGCGTACCTGCGTCTGGTCGGCGCAGCCGAGGAAGAGATCCCGGGGACCGTGGCGGAGCTCGACGCGCTCTACGACAAGTACTGGGACCTCTTCGGGCGCAGCGAGACCGGCAGCATCTTCCCGAAGACCGGTGAGAACATGCACGAGGTCATGGACGCCGCCATGAAACGGAACTGGCACCCGTCACAGCAGCTCGCCGTAGACGTGCTGGCGGAGGTCTATGAGCAGTTCCACACGCCGATCCTGGCGACCTTCCCGGAACGGATCCAAGTCAGTGCGGGCCTCGACGGCGCGCAGCGCGCGGAAGCGGCGCAGTCGCTCGCGGAAGCCCAGCCTCTGATCCGTGAGCTGCAGGCGCCCGAGAACGAGCGTCGCATCATGCGGATGATGTGGGGACCTGACGGTGCGGCTCTCATCGACAGCGCGCGGGAGCTCCACCGTCAGGCGATTCGCGAGCGCGACGGGCAGAACTGACGTCCCGTCCCAGGACCTGCTCGCGGCCATCGGACCTCAGCTCGGCGCGATGACATGACGCCGCTCATCCGGATGCCTGGACGTCCTCGCTCGTCCGGTAAGCGGCTCGTGCTCCGGCGAGACTTCCAGGCACCGTCTACGAGGGCGTCGACCATGAACCCGATGTCCCGTTGTCATCGTCGCCCGCCACGTGGGTCTACTGGCAAGTCAGTTCGTCCCCCATCACGCCCTTGCCAGAGTCCTCCTCCGGGTCGTTCACGCCCTTACCGGAGTCCTCCTCCGGGTCATTCACGCCCTTACCGTCCGGATCGCCGCCCTCACCCTCCAGATTCGCCAGGGACAGATCGAACTCGTTACCGCCGCTCAGCTCCAGGTCATAGATTTGTCCGTCCCCGGCCTCTATCTGATACATCCGCAGCGGTTCGGGGTCCGGCAAGTCAGCGAGGTCCTCATCCTCCTGCGGGCCCCTCTCGTCCACCGCCTCTCCGCAGCTGGTCTCGCCGCCTTCCGCGCCGATCGAGTCGACCGCGCACAGAAGCTGTGCCTCGACGTTCGCCGCCACCTGTGTGGTCGCGACCATCACTGCCGCCACGATCAGCACGACGAGAGTGGTCATGCCGACGTAGTTTATGGCCGCCTGTCCCGCCTGACCGCAAGTAGGGCATCTCTCGCCCCGCAACGGCGCGGCCCCGTGGCAGGTCCTTGCTCTCTTTGCAGCTCCAAGAAACATGATGCGCGACACCCCTGTAGATTGTGTTCGAGCACTCCAGAAGGGCGCGGTCGAACCGGCTTCTTTGACGCCCGCAACTACAATTAGTCGACGCCAACAACCTCGATAAGCCGGTAGATCGGCTCGCCATTATGGTAGGTAATGATGCCGACGACGAGAGCGTCGCCGACGCTGACGGTGCCGTCAGCGTCGTTGTCGACATAATCGGGCGCGCCGTCACTGTCGACGTCAACCCATTCGCCGTGGTCGGGGACCGGCTCGTAAGGAGGTCCGGGGTAGTCGTCCGGGACCAGGTAGTCCGGGGGCGGAGGTTGGCACATCGCATGGAAGTTCTCGATGGCTCCTACAACCTTGCCCTTGAGGCTTTGTATCAAATCCCAGATGAATTGGATCCCGACCAACCCGTACCCGCCGGCCCAAGTAACCGCGCGCCCGATGGCTTGGCGAAACTGCTCCATCATCGAACCGATTGCCCTCTTGATCTGGGCGAGGACTTCGGGTGTAGCGCCCTCGATCAAGTCGCCGAGCCCGGCCGCTATCATTCCCACGCCGAGAGAGAGCCCCAAGGCACTTCCCCAAGCTTTTGCGTCACGGAGTTTTCCGTCGAACGCCATGGCAATCATATTGATGACCAGGGTGGCCATGAACCCGCCGACGAATCCGCAAACCCTCTTGACGATGAGAGGGCCGGACTCCGCGAGGAGGAAGGCGCAGGCACCCCCGGCAAGAGCACCGGCGATGGCCCCGGCCATGCCTGCAATGAAGCCCTGCCACCAGTTCGTCGAGGTGTGGACGTCGTCGCCGTCGACAGTGACGGTCACCACCGAGCCGTCGAGGCTGATATCCGCGTCGAAGTCAGGGACTTCCGGTCTGGGATCTTCGGTGTTGTGGGTGCTGACGTCTTCGTTGACCCCATCGCTGAACTGGGGCAGTGCGTCGAGCTCGTCCAGGTACTTTCGGAGGAAATCCATGTCGATCTTGGAGGTGTCCCCGAGATCGAACTCGATCGTGTAGTCCTCGCCCTCTCGCAGGTCTTCAGGCATCGGCGGGGCCATCTGGTCTTCGGCCGCCGAGGCCTTGATGGTGAATCCGCCAAGACTCAGGGTCGACGCAAGACTCAGGGTCGGCGGCTGGACACTCGCCTCAGCAACCGGTGCCAGACGGGCGAAGGTGGCGAGCACGGCCAGAGCGACGACCGCCCCGACGAGCCCTGGGAACAGACGACGCCTACGACGCGGGTCGACCGGTACAGCCGGATGCGAATGCATGCTGAGAGCTCCGTTCGTGGTCGAGGCCGCGCAAGGGACGGCGTGGCCGCTCCCGCGACTGCGCCGGCGTACACCGCCATCGGCGTACGGCACCCTCGGCGGGGGCGCGGCGGGACGACCGCGAGGCCCCACGCTATGGCTCCGGCAGACCGCAGCACGACGGCCTGTAGGCCTAACTGCAGGCCCACTTCGTCTCCGTTTGCCTGGGTCCACGGGACTACACGTCGGTGTGTCTGCGCCGCGGCGAGTCAAGGGTGACGACGCCCATGCCCCACCTTGCTCCGCCGCATCGAGCAGAGCGGCCCGAAGTCCCCGTGGTGATATCGCCGCTGCTCAGACTGGTCACTCATGGCCGACAGAGCACACGAGCAAAGTAGGCGTTGACAACACTGTTGTCAGTGGCTACATTTTTGCCATGACTTCGTTCACCCTTACCGACGTCCCGCCGATGGGCGGGCGCACCGTCGTCATCACCGGAGCCAACAGCGGCATCGGCCGCGTCGCGGCCTCCGTCCTGGCGGAGCGAGGGGCGCGAGTCGTCCTGGCCGTACGCAACCAGGACAAGGGGCTCGCCGCGGCCGCCACGATGGCCGGACACACCGAGGTGCGCCGCCTCGACCTGGCGGACCTGTCGTCCGTCCGGGAGTTCGCGCACGCCTTCACCGAGCCCATCGATCTGCTGATCAACAACGCGGGGCTCTCGCTGCCACCGCTCGAGCGCACGGCTGATGGGTTCGAGCTGCAGTTCGGGACCAATCACCTCGGGCACTTCGCTCTGACCAACCTGCTCCTGCCCCAGGTCCGCGGGCGGGTCGTGACCGTCGGCTCCCTCGCGCACCTCATCGGTTCGATCGACTTCACGGACCTGAACTGGCAGCGGCGGAGCTACCGCGCATACCCGGCGTACGGGCAGTCCAAGCTCGCGAACGTGCTGTTCGCCCATGAGCTGCAGAAGCGGCTGGCCGCTGCCGGCTCGCCGGTGATCTCGACCGCCGCCCATCCGGGCATCGCCACGACGAACCTGATGAACGCCGACGGCCGAGGACTGCGGTTCCGTGCGGAGAAGGCCCTGATGAGCAGGGTCTCGCACACCGCAGAGGCCGGCGCCCTGCCGACGCTCTACGCCGCGACCGCCGATGTCCCCGGCGATGCCTACATCGGCCCCGACCGGCTGCTGGGGCTGCGCGGCGCACCGGCGCCCGCCAGGCGCGCCGCGAGGGGGCGCGACGCCGACACGGCCCGCCGCTTGTGGGACGTCTCGGAACAGCTGACCGGCACCACCTTCCCCTTCAACAGCCAGCACCACTGACCCAGCACCACTGACCCAGCACCACTGACAAGGAAGAGAAGGCACCACTCATGACCCTGGAATCCGACCGCGGCGAGATCATCGAGCTCTTCGGCCGCTATGCCGACATCGCAGACACGAAGAGCTTCGACGAGCTGCCCCGCCTCGTCCACACAGACCCGTTCGTCGTCGACTTCCAGTCCGTCGCAGACGTCCCGCCGACAGAGACAGCCCTCGACGACTACGTCCAGATCCTCCGCGGGTCCTTCGACCCGTTCGTCGCGACCCACCATGCCATCACCGGCCATGTCATCGACGTCGACGGCGACCGCGCCCGAGCCCACGCGCACGTGCGCGCCGAGCACTGGGTCCCGGACGAGGTCGCCGACGGCGGACCCAACCGCTGGCTCGTCGTCGGCTTCTACGACAACGAAGCAGTGCGCACCGAGAACGGCTGGCGATTCAGCAGGGTCAAGCTCACCGCTGCCTACCAGGAGAACGCACACCTGCTCGCACAGGCCTCCTGACATCCAGCCAGCAGCGCAGAGCGGCCGCGGCGATCACACCCGTCGTGTCACAGCTCGACGGCCGGGGCGGCGTCGCGCAGGTCGAGGCGGTCCAGCATGCGGTTGTACGGCGCGAATGCCGCCTCCACCTCTGCGCGGTCCACGTAGCGGGACAGGTCGTACCGGTGGGACGGAGTGCCCTTCGGCTTGGCGATGACGTCGGCAAGGTGCTCCTGGTCGCGCGTGGTCCACGTCGCCCCGATCGCCGAGTACAGCCGAGGCACCTCGGTGAACGGGTCGGCGCTGAGCTTGTGGTACGGCACGTCCACGATCGAGGACGGCGGCAGGCTCATACGCATCTCGAGGCCGCGCTGAACCTGGGTGACCAGATGATCCAACGCGGATCGTCCGATCACTTCAGGGTCCGCCTCATGCCGGACCATAACCTGCAGGGTCTCCAGGAGGCTGGCGAACGAGCCGATGACCGTGACGGGGTCGCGGTGGGTCCACACGAACTTGGCGTCCGGGAACACCTGCCTGATCGTCTCCATGTCGCCAAGGTGCCCCGGGTACTTCAGCACCCACCGCTTACGCTCGCGCCCGTGCTGGAGTACCTGCAGCCCGAGCTTCAGGTACTCGTACTCAGACCGCACATCCTGGTCGGCGAGCCACGCACTGTAGGAGGGCATCGGCCCGCGCTGGAGCGGCCAGTGGGCCCCGTGCGCGAAGAAGAGCACCGACTCCTCCGGCCGGTCGATATAGGTCGGGTGCTTTTCCTGAAGGCCCGGTGCAACCAGTTCCATCAGGGAAAGGGCCAGCTCGAGCTGCTTGACCACCTTCCGCGCATTCCGCGGATCGTGCAGAGCCGTGTGCGCCAGCTCCCACGCCAGCGGGCCACGGTGGTCGGACGACTCCGCAAGTACCCGGTGGGCCAGGGTCGTGGCGGTGCGCGGCATCCCGCACACGAACACCGGCGCTGTGATCGGTTCGTCGGCAACCTGCGGGTGCTCGGACAGCACGCGGTTGACCCGCAGCCGGTTGGCGTACTTCCCCTGAACCTCGTTGAAGATGAGGAACCAGCCCAGTGGCGACAGCCGCGGGATCTCGGCCGCTCCTTCGACGATCCTGCCGAGGTCGTCAGCGAACGGGCGGTCCTGGGTACCTGCCTTCTTCTCCACCTGCGCGGCCGCCTTTGCCCAGGACCCGGCGGGGTCTCGCTGGCTCTTGACGGAAAAGGCCAGCACAGCGTTCAGGACTCGGGTGGTGCGTGAGGGACGGCTCACGACTCTCCTCTGCTCGTGGTCACTACGTCTGGTGGTAGCCACCACAGTCTGGTGCATAACGGACTATCCGGGTACGGGCTGTCTGGGTGATACGTGGCCAGCCGCCGTTCATACCGTCGCTGTCCAGGACACCGAACAGATGCGCTCAGAGTAGCGCTCGCGCACTATTCTGAGCAGGCGGGTCGGTCACGACATGGCAGACGCAGACGAAGGAGACCGTGGTGAGTGCAAGTCAGCCGTCGAGCGTCCAGCTCGCGCACGTCGCGCGTGAGCACTACGTGAACGGCAAGTCGCGCGTCGAGATCTCGAACGAGACGGGACTCAGCCGGTTCAAGGTCGGTCGGATGCTGGACGAGGCGGTGTCGCGCGGGATCATCCGGTTCGAGATCGTGAGCACGCCCGGGGTGGACCTCGACCTGTCCATGGAGCTCAAGAACCGCTACGGGCTGGACCACGCGATCGCTGTCGACGTGCCGTTCGACTCCGACGCGGCCGCGCAGGCGGCACTCGGCACCTCTGCCGCCAGCTTCATCGACGAGCTGGTCAGCCCGGACGACATCCTCGGGCTGACGTCGGGACGCACGCTCAACGCGATGGCGCGCGAGATCAGAGGGCTCCCCTGCCGGGTGGTGGTGCAGCTCGCCGGTGTCGCCGGGCCGATCCAGGAGAGCGGGCTCGAGGTGATCCGCCGCCTGGCGAGCTTCCCGGACGTCCAGCCCTGGCCGATCTACGCCTCGCTGGTGATGAGCGACGCACAGACCGCGGGCGGCGTGCTCCGGCAGCCGGGCGTGACCGCCGCGGTGGAGATGTTCGACGAGGTCACCGTCGCCCTGTGTGCCATCGGTTCCTGGGACCCGCCGAACTCGCTCATGATGATGAACCCGGCCATCACGGACCAGGACCGCGCGCGGCTCCTGCGCCGGGGGGTCGTCGCCGAGATCGCGGCCACGCTCGTCACCGACGCCGGAGAGGTGGTTCACGACCTCGACGAACGCTGCGTCGCCGTCACCGACAAACAGCTGCGCGCGATCCAGTCCCGGATCGCCATCGCAGGCGGCCCGACGAAGACCCGCGCGATCCGAGCGGTGCTCACCGCTCGGCTGCTGACCGGGCTCGTCACCGACTCCTACACGGCTAGCCGGCTCCTGGGCGGATAGGACCATCATGTCGAGACGACTGGTCGCCGGAGTCGATTCGTCAACCCAGCAGACGAAGCTGGTAGTCGTCGACTCCGTCACGGGCGAGCTGGAACGATCGGCCGCGCGCCCCCACCCCGACGGCACCGAGGTCTCGCCGGACCGCTGGTGGTCCGCGTTCGAAGGCGTCGGCGCGGACCGTGCGACCGGCGCCGCGGCCGTCAGCATCACGGCGCAACAGCACTCGACGATCTTCCTGGACCGCGTCGGCGCTCCGGTACGCGACGCCATCCTGTGGAACGATCTGCGCGCGATCGATGCCGCCGACCGGTTACGGGACGAGCTGGGCGACCAGACCTGGCTGGACGCGGTGGGTCTGCTGCCGGACGCGGCACATCCGGTCAGCAAGCTGCGCTGGCTTCGCGAGCACGAGCCGTCCCGGGCGCGGCAGGTCAGCAGCGTGACCCTTCCGCACGACTGGCTCACGTGGAAGCTCCTCGGAGCGGCGAGCGACAGGATGGCGACAGACCGTTCGGACGCCTCGGCGACGGGCTACTGGTCGGCGAAGGCCGGAGCCTATGACCACGCGCTGATCACACACAGCCTCGGACACGACGTGAACGTTCCCGAGATCCTCCCGCCCCACGGGACCGCGGGGACAACGGACTCCGGGCTCGTCGTCGGCGCCGGGTGCGGCGACAACGCCGCCACGCACCTCGGCCTGGAGACCGAGTTCGGCGACGTGGTGATCTCGATCGGCACCAGCGCTACCGTGTCGATGCGGTCCCGCTCGCCCTCGCACGACGCGAACGGCTATATCGACAGCATGGCGGATGCCAGAACAGGTCACATCCCGATCGTCGCGATGCTCAATGGTGCCCGGGTGCTCGCCGCAACGGCGGGGCTGCTCGGCGTCAGCATCACGCGGCTCGGCGAGCTAGCCCGCTCCGCACCGCCGGACGCCGCCGGCGCCCTCTGCGCTCCGTACCTGGACGGCGAGCGGAACCCGCGCGTACCTCGCGGCGCGGGCGCGTTCGAGGGCCTCTCCCGCACCTCCCTGAACCCCGCGACGATCGCTCGCGCGACCCTGCTCGGCCTGGGCTGTGCGATCGCCGATGCCGTCGACGCCCTGGTCGCCTCGTTCGGCGAGCCCCGGCGGGTGCTCGTCGTCGGTGGCGGATCACGCTCGCAGGAGCTGCGGGCCACCATCTCCGACCTTCTCGGCCGACCCGTCCTGTGGCCTGAGCAGCGCGAGCACGCGGCATTCGGGGCGGCCCGGCAGGCAGCCTGGGCACTGACCGGCGAGCTTCCGTCGTGGGGCGTCCCGCTCACCTCCGCCGAGACGCCGTCCGACGACAGGTGCTGGACGGCCGAGGTGCGCACCCGATACGCCCGCCTGACCCGGAAGCTCGCAACGCCGCGATAGCCCCGTGGTGCACGGTCTCGCGTACGGCACAGCCCGTCCGCGACGCTTCCTCGCGCCCGCACTCGGCCCGCGGTCCGCCGCGGGGGCCGCCCGAACCACGCGCAGTGCACCGCTCACGGGTCCCCGACGGCGCCCTTCCGTGCGCCACGTCGCTCACTGTAGCGCGGTGCTCACATGAGCAGCACTACTTGCATTCTGCTGTCGGGCACTTTATCGTCGCGATGTCGCCAGTGCCGGCGATGTCACGAGCTAAGGAGCCGACGTTGTCCGACACCGTGGTGGATGACTCCCCTGAGATACCGATGCTGCGGTGCCGCGGCGTCGAGATGGCCTTCGGCGGCGTGCCCGTCCTCAAAGGCATCGACCTGCAGCTACGACCGGGGTCGGTCACGGCCCTGGCCGGCGAGAACGGCGCAGGCAAGTCGACACTGATGAAGATCGCCTCGGGTCAGTACCGGCCGACGGCCGGCGACGTCGAGGTACGCGGGCAGTCGCTGCCGTCCGGCAGCATCCGGGCCGCCGCCGATCTCGGCGTGGCGATCGTGCCCCAGGAGCTCGCCTCGATCCCCGAGCTGACCGTGTACGAGAACCTGTTCGTCGGCAGAGAGCTGCGTACGCCGCTGCGCACGCTGGACCGCCGGGCGATGATCGCCGAGACCAGGACCAACCTCGCCGGCTTCGGGCTGGACGTCGACCCGCGGACCGTCATGGGCTCGCTCCCGGTCGGCGTCCGCCAGATCATCGAGATCATCAAGGCGACCAGCCGTGGGGCTCGCGTGCTGCTGCTCGACGAGCCGACCAGCGCGATCGCGGAACGGGAGGTCGCCCGGCTGGCAGAGGTGGTCAGGAGCCTTCGCGACCAAGGCGTCGCCGTGCTGTTCACGACCCACAAGATGGAAGAGATCCGCGCGATGGCAGACCGGGTCGTCGTGCTGCGCGACGGAGGGCTCGTCGCGGACGCGGACCTGACGACCATCACCGATGACGAGATCGTCACCGCGATGATCGGCCGCGAGCTGGAGGACCTGTTCCCCGAGCTGCCGGCCCCCGGCGACGAGGTCGTCCTGCAGGTCACCGACGTGGTCGTGAGCCCGGGCGCCGCACCGATCTCCTTCAGCGTGCGCCGAGGGGAGATCCTCGGGCTGGCCGGCCTGGTCGGCGCCGGACGCACCGAGCTCCTCGAGTGCATCTACGGGATCCGGCGCCCGCTCGCGGGCACGGTCACCGTCGCCGGATCGCTGCTTCGGCCAGGCGACCCCCGGTCGGCCATCGGCCGCAACGTCGCGATCGTGCCCGAGGACCGCAAGGGAGCCGGTGCCGTGCTGTCGATGAGCGTGCTGGACAACGCGACACTGCCACGTATCGCCGCCTTCTCCCGGTACGGGCTTCTCGCCGAGCGCCGACGGACGGACGCGATCGGCACGGCGATGAGCTCGATGAATCTCAAGAGCGACGGGCTCGGACAGCACATGGAGAACCTGTCCGGCGGGAACCAGCAGAAGGTGGTCCTGGGTCGCTGGCTGACCGGCACCGTCGACGCGCTGCTCCTCGACGAGCCGACGAGGGGCGTGGACGTCGGCGCCCGCACCGAGATCTACCGCATCATCGCCGAGCTCGCCGGCCAGGGCATGGCCGTGGTCATGGCCTCCAGCGACATGCCGGAGATCCTGTCGCTCTCGCACCGTGCGCTCGTGCTGCGCGACCACACCGTCGCCGGCTCCCTGACGCGCGCGGAGCTCGCGTCAGCCGACGTCCAGGACGTCATCTTCCGCCTCGCCTCCGGCCAGGAGGCGCACACCCGTCTCATCCTCGAGGAGAACGCATCATGACAACCTCCAGTGCGGACGTCGCGACGACGCACGCTGCACGTGACTGGGCCGGCACGGCCGGCAACTTTCTCGTCCGGCACATCATGATCGTGGTCATGGTGGCGATCATCGCCTTCTTCGCCTACCGCAGCGCCCGGTTCGCGACCCCCGACAACCTGATGACGATCCTCGTCGCGGCCGCGCCGTTCGCGCTCATCGCGCTCGGACAGACGCTGGTGATCCTGACCGGCGGCATCGACCTCTCGGTCGGCAGCGTGATCGCGGCGAGCGCCATGGCCGCGGCCTGGAGCGCGAAGAACCTGGGCGACAACCCGCTGTATCCCCTGGGCGCCGCCGTGCTCGCTGGCCTCGTCGCCGGTGCCCTCAACGGTCTGGTCGTGAGCCGGCTGAACGTGCCGCCGTTCATCGCCACCCTCGGCATGCTCACGCTCGCCTCAGGCGTCGCGTACGTCATCGGGAACGGCGCGCCGATCAACGGTCTGCCGTCGTCCTACGGGGTCTTCGCGAACACCAGCGTCGGCGGGATCACCGTCCCCGTCATCCTCATGATCGTCGCGATCGTCGCGTTCGCGTTCATCATGCGGCGCACCGCGTACGGGCTGCGGGTCTACGCGCTCGGCGGCAACCGCTTCGCCGCGGAGATCGCCGGCGTGCGGTCCAAGGGGATCCTGTTCAGCGTCTACGTCATCAGCGGGCTGCTCGCCGGCCTTTCCGGCCTCATGCTGTCGTCCCGTGTCATCACGGGCGCCCCGAACCTCGGGCAGGGCTACGAGCTCGACGCCATCGCCGCGGTCGTGATCGGCGGCGCGAGCCTCATGGGTGGCCGCGGGACGGTCTGGGGCACCGCGATCGGACTGCTCCTGATCCAGACCATCAACAACGGTCTCGACCTGCTGCTCGTGCCTGCCTACTGGCAGAACGTGATCAAGGGCGTGATCATCGTCGCCGCCGTCGCCGTCGACGTGTGGGCCGCGAAACGACGCAAGTAGCCGGGTACCCGGATGCATTCCATACGAATCCCCTCAACGACGAAGGACACAGCACCATGAAGCACACGCTCACCACCATCGCCTCGGCCTCGGTCGCCGTCGGCATGGCCTTCTCCCTGACCGGCTGCGGCGCCGGTGACCCGAACGCAGGGGCGAACACCGTCACCGTCGGCGTCACCGTCTACGACATGTCGTCGTTCATCACGCAGGGACGCGAGGGCATGGAGGCCTACGCCTCCGCCAACGACATCGCCCTGCAGTGGAACTCGGCCGGTGGCGACGTCTCCACGCAGGCCAACCAGGTCGACCAGTACGTCAGCGCGGGGGTCGACGCCATCATCATCGTCCCGGTGCAGGCCGACGCGCTCGGGCCGCAGGTCGAGGCCGCCCGTGCACAGGACATCCCCGTGGTCGCCGTGAACACGTCCCTCTCCGGGGTCGAGGTCGCCGCGAGCGTGCAGCCCGACGACGTCGGAGCGGGTGCGCAGGAAGCGACCCAGATGGTCGACGCGCTCGGCGGCGAGGGCAACGTCGTCATTCTCGAGGGCCCGCTCGGCTCCTCACCGCAGCTCGACCGCCGCGAAGGCATCGACAGCGTCCTGGCGGAGAACCCGGGCATCGAGGTGCTGGCGCACGACACCGCGAACTGGAGCCGTGACGAGGCCGTCAACCGCACGCGGAACTGGATCTCCGCGTTCGGAGACGACATCGACGGCGTCATCTCGCAGAACGACGACATGGCGCTCGGCGCCATCCAGGCCCTCCGCGAGGCCGGCATCGAGGACGTACCGGTGGTCGGCATCGACGGCATCGAGGACGGCCTCCGCGCCGTCGAGTCCGGGGAGCTGATCGGCACGTCGCTCCAGCACGGCACCGTGGAGCTCGCCACGGGCCTCGCCGTCGCCGCCCGCATCGCGCGCGGCGAGGACGTGGACACGGAGTACGTGTACACGATGCCGGCGGTCACCGCGGAGAACGTCGAGGACGCCATGACCAACGTCGTCTCCGACCGCGAGGCGTTCCTCGAGGAGCTGCCCGCACTGATCGACGAGAACCTCGACGCCGGGAACATCGCGTACGAGGGTCTCCCCGGACAGACCCGCTAAGGAGCACCCATGACAACCCTCTACAACGACCCAGCCGAGTTCGCGGAGGAGCAGCTCGCCGGGTTCGCCGACCTCTACGCGGACCGCCTTCGCGGAGTTCCCGGCGGAGTGATCAGCCACCGCGGCCCCGAGCCGGTCGTCGCCGTCGTCGTCGGCGGCGGATCGGGACACTACCCCGCGTTCGCGGGACTGGTCGGGCCCGGGTTCGCCGCGGGCGCCGTCGTCGGGAACATCTTCACGTCTCCCTCGGCGACCCAGGTCTACTCCGTCGCGAAGGCCGCCGACCAGGGCCGCGGCGTGATCCTCACGTTCGGCAACTACGCGGGCGACGTGCTGAACTTCGGCATCGCCGCCGAGCGACTGCGCCAGGAGGGCATCGACACCCGCATCGTGCTCGTGACGGATGACGTCGCATCGTCACCCGACCGGGACGAGCGGCGCGGCATCGCCGGTGACTTCGTCGTCTTCAAGGCGCTCGGCGCCGCGGCAGCGGCCGGCGCGGACATCGACGAGGTCGAGCGTGTCGGACGGGCCGCGAACGACGCCACGCGAACGTTCGGGGTCGCCTTCTCTGGCTGCACCATGCCGGGCGCCCACGACCCGCTGTTCGTCGTGCCCGACCGCCACATGGGCGTCGGCCTCGGCATCCATGGCGAGCCCGGCATCCGCGACGCCTCGCTGGTGCCCGCACGCGACCTCGCGCGCATGCTGCTCGACGGCATCCTCGCCGACCGGCCCGACACGGCAGGTGAACCGGCGGGCGAACGCGTCGCCGTGCTCGTCAACGGCCTGGGGACGACCAAGTACGAGGAGCTGTTCCTGCTCTGGCACGAGATCCGACAGCTGCTCGACGGCGCCGGCCTCATCCCCGTCGAGCCGGAGGTCGGTGAGCTCGTGACCAGCCTCGACATGGGCGGCTGCTCACTCACTCTCACCTGGTTGGACGACGAGCTGGAGTCCACCTGGCGGGCGGACGCCTATGCGCCCGGCTACCGGAAGCACCGCGCCGCGATCAAGGAGCTGCGCCCGGCCGTCATCGGCGACTCGTCCGACGGCGAGACCGCCGCGCCGACCCCCAGCGCGGCCGCCGCGCGGATCACTCCCCTGGTCGCGACCGGGCTGGCGGAGCTGCTGGCGGTCCTCGGGACGCACGAGGACGAGCTCGGGCGCATCGACGCGATCGCCGGCGACGGGGACCACGGCCGCGGCATGGTCAAGGGCGCCGATGCGGCGGTCCGCGCCACGCGACCGCTCGACACCGCCGGCCCTGGTTGGCTGCTGCGCAGTGCGGGCCGCGCCTGGGCCGCCGAGGCGGGCGGCACGTCCGGCGTGCTGTGGGGCGCCGGCCTCGAGGCCGCGGGCAGCACGCTCGGTGACACCGCCGACCGGTACGACGCCGCCGACGCCGCCCGCGCCGTCGACGCCTTCGTCCACGCCGTCCTCGAGCTGGGCCAGGCACAGGTGGGCGACAAGACGCTCATCGACGCGGCGGTCCCGTTCCGCGAGACGCTCCACGCCGCACTGGCCGACGGCGAGCCTCTCGACGTCGCCTGGCGATCCGCCGCCGACGCCGCGAAGGACGCCGCGACCGCGACCGCGCCCCTCGCTCCGAAGAAGGGACGTGCCCGGCCGCTCGCGGACAAGAGCATCGGGACCCCGGACGCGGGCGCGACCTCGTTCGCGCTGGTCGTCGACGCCCTGAGCGCTCTCCTGACCCCCCACCCACTGGCAGAAAGGAACGCCCGATGAGCGACACCACGCTTCGTCTGGTCGTCGGCGCGGACGACGCCGGCTACCGCTACAAGGAGGCCCTCAAGAAGGACCTCGGGGCCGACGCCCGCGTCGCGTCCGTCGTGGACGTCGGCGTAGCGACGGACGGCCACACCGACTACCCCCACATCGCCGTCGAGGCCGCCCGGCTCATCGCGGCCGGAAAGGCCGACCGGGCCCTGCTCGTCTGCGGCACCGGCCTCGGCGTCGCGATCGCCGCGAACAAGGTTCCCGGGATCCGCGCGGTCACCGCCCACGACTCCTTCTCCGTCGAGCGCGCCGTGCTGTCGAACGACGCCCAGGTGCTCTGCCTCGGCGAACGCGTCATCGGCCTGGAGCTCGCACGCCGACTCGCCAAGGAATGGCTCGGCTACACGTTCGACCCGGAGACCACTTCGGGGGCAAAGGTCCGCGCGATCGAGGAATACGAGGCATAACCATGGAGTCCCCCTTCGACGGCCGCATCGCCGTCATCACCGGCGCCGCCAGCGGCATCGGATACACCGTCGCCCAGCATCTGGCCGAGCGCGGCGCCCGCATCGTCGGCGTCGACCTCAACGACAGCGTGCTCGACCTTCCTGCCCAGCTCGCCGGCACGGGGCACCACGGCATCGTCAAGAACCTGACGGCGCCGGACGCGGCGGCCGAGACGATCGCGGAGACGGTCGCGCACGTCGGCACGCCGCACATCCTCGTGAACTCCGCCGGGCTGGCGCTGCTCGACCCTGCCGTCGACGTCCCGGCCGACCGCTGGCAGCTGACGCTGGACGTCAACCTCAGCGGCACCTTCTACATGGCGCAGGCTGCCGCACGGGAGATGCTCGAGGCGGGCTACGGCCGCATCGTCAACCTCGCGTCGCAGGCCGCGGTCATCGGGCTCGACCAGCACGCCGCGTACAGCGCGAGCAAGGCCGGCATCATCGGCCTCACCCACGTGCTCTCGCGCGAGTGGGCACGGAGCGGCGTGACCGTCAACGCCGTGTCGCCCACGGTCGTCGAGACCCCCCTCGGCAAGGCGGCTTGGGCCGGCGAGAAGGGAGAGAAGGCCAAGGCGGAGATTCCGGTCGGCCGATTCGCCCAGCCGGTGGAGGTGGCCGCGCTCGTGGCGTTCCTCGCCGGTGACGACGCCGCCATGATCACCGGCAGCAACTACCTCATCGACGGCGGGTTCACCACCGTCTGACCATCTCGTGGCCGGCCGCTGGTCGGCCGGAGCTGGTGGTCGGCCGGAGCTGGTGGTCCCCTCGAGGCAGAAGGGCGGTGTGCCCGCCCTTCTGCCTCGGCCGGCGTGGGGAGCGGCTGTGACCGTGCCGCCGGTTTGGTGCGCCGATGGCGCAGAGCGCTTTACTGACGCTCGATGGGAGCCAACGAGGTCCCCGCTTCGTAGCGGAAGTCGAACGCGACGGTCGCGTCCTGACTGAGCGCAGCGCCGCCGTCCGGCAGCAGGTGCGCGAACGCGAGGCGTCCGCCCTCCGAGTTCGTGGCGGCAGTCCCCTTGACGGACAGCGTCGCGAGCTCGCTGTTCGGGGCCGTGGCGATGCGGATCTCCTCGAGGGCCAGGCTGAGCGCGCCGCCGTGGGCGCTGAACCGCACACCGCCCGCGAATGAAGCCACCCCGTCGGCGACACCGACGAGAGGGAACCGGAAACGACCGTCGGCGGTGAGGGCCGCCGGAGCCTCCACACCGATTCGCCCTTCGACGGCCCGGACGTAGTCGACGAACGAGTCGTGTACGCCCCAGACCAGGTCGCCGCCTCCCTCGATCGAGCCCCCGACGACGCGGTTCATCTCGCCTCTCCCGTCGTCAGCCTGAGGGCGGCGGCGGGGCAGGAACGCACCGCCTCCTCGACGTCGTCACGGTCCTCGGCGGCGACGGTCTCGTCGTGGACGGTCAGGCCGCCGTTGTCGTCGACCTCGAACCGCTCCGGCAGGACGGACTCGCAGATGCCGATGCCGGTGCAGCGGGCTCGGTCGACCTCGATGCGTGTGCTGGTCATGGTCTGTTACCTCCCGTCACCGATGACGACTGGCAGGTGCCGGTAGCCGTTGATGAAGTCGCTGGTCAATCGATGGGGCTCCCCGACGGTGACGTCGGGCAGCTTCGTGAGGATCTGGGTGAACAGCGCACGCAGCTGCGCCTTGGCGACGCTGTTGCCGAGGCAGTAGTGCACGCCGCCCCCGCCGAAGCCGACGTGCGGGGAGCGCCCGCGGGAGAGGTCGAAGCGGTGCGGGTCCTCGAACACCTGCTCGTCGCGGTTGCCCGAGGCGTAGAACATGGCGACCTTGTCCCCGGCGAGGATCCGCTGGCCTCGGAGCTCGAGGTCCTCGGTCGCGGTCCGCGTGAAGGAGATCACCGGGGAGGCGTGCCTGACGAACTCCTCGATCGCTCCGGTCATTCGCCCTTCGAGGTCCTCGAGCAGCCACGCCTTCTGCTCGGCGTCGCGGGCGAGCTGGATCATGGTGTGGGTCGTGGTCTGCTTGGTGGTGTCATTGCCCGCGATACTCAGCAGGATCATCGTGCTCAGGATCGCGTCGTCGTCGAACCGCACCCCGTCGACGTCGGCGTGGACGATGGCGGACATGATGTCGTCCCTCGGGTCCTTCCTGCGCTGCTCGGCCAGGGGGAACGCGATCTCGGCGAGTGCGCCCGCGGCCTCGGCGAGCAGGCCGGCGAACTCGGCGTCCGGAGACTGGGCGAGCTGCTCCTGCACCAGCACTATCCGGTTGCCCGCGTCGGCGAAGGCCTCGACCTGGTGCTCGGGGATGCCCACGAGGTCGGCGACGGTCATCATCGGCAGCTTCGCCGAGACCTCTTCGACGAAGTCGATGCTGCCCGCCCCGACGACGCGGTCGATGATCTGCTCGGCACGAGTCTCGATCTGCGCGCTCAGCCGCCTGACGGCCTTCGGTGTGAACGCGGAGCTGATGACCTTTCGATAGGCGGTGTGGACCGGTGGATCCATGTCGAGGATGATCGCGCCGTTCACACTGTTGGACTCGTACGGGTGGAGCGCGGTGCCGGATGCCGAGCTGAACTGCGTGTGATGCTGGCTGACGTAGGTGATGTCCTCGGCCGTCGTGACCGCCCAGAACCCCGCCTGCCGGTGGACCTCTGGCGGCAGGCTGGTCTCGATCGGCCGGTGCCAGCTCACGGGGGCCTCGAGACGGAGCCGGCGGAACGTGTCGTCGCGCTCCACCGGGCTCTTCGCCCAGAAGTCGCGGCTGGAGATGTCGAGGCTCGTGGTCGGTTCGTGTGGGTTGGCGTGCAGAAGCATGGCGCTCCTTTCGTTTGATCTCGGCACGAATGTAGGCATTGCCTACCCGTGTTGTCAACGCCTACATATCCGCCTACGATGTGTCCCATGAGCGAGCAGAACGAGCAGCGCCGCTACCACCACGGCGACCTCCGGGCCGCACTCCTCGAAGCCGCCGAGCACAGCCTGCGCAGCCATGGCGCTGCGCAGCTGTCGCTGCGCGATCTCGCCCGGGAGGTGGGCGTCAGCCATGGCGCCCCCCGGCGACACTTCCCCGAACGCCAGGACCTGCTCGACGCGCTCGCGGAGAACGGGTACGCCCGCCTGGGCGAGCGGATCCGCCGCGCCGTCGCCAGCGGCGACCCGGACTTCGCCGCCCGCGTTCAGCGGGCGACATCGGCGTTCGCTCACTTCGCGATGGAGAACCGCGCCCTGCTGGAACTGATGAACGCGGCCAAGCACCGGCCGGAAGGGACAGGGGTGCCTCGCTCGGCCGAGGTCGCGTTCGAGCCGCTCGTCGACCTGATCCGCGAAGGACAGGAGCGGCGACTCCTCCGGGTGGGATCGGTCGAGGAGATCGGAATCATCCTGTACGCGACGATCAACGGACTCGCCACGCTGGTCAACAACGGGCTGATCGACGCCGAACGACTGGAAGAGCTTGTCGAGATCGCGGTCGATCAGTTCCTCCGGGGAACCGCTCCGTGAAGCCGCGGCGCGCCGACCAGAACCCCGAGTTGCCGCTCACACAAACCAGTACTGGACAGCGTGCGGCGATTCACTGCCCGCGGAGTCCGGTTGACCGGGCAACGGCACAATGGCGCGAGACTACGGTCTGCCATGGCTCGCGAGGAAGGCCTGCACGGCCGCGTCGGCGTGTGCTTCCAGCTCGGCCGTCGTGTAGGGCCTGTCCTCGCCCATGAACATGGCCTTGTTCAGGGGGATCCAGAGGAGCATGCCGACGAAGTGGTCGGCAGCGCGTCCGGGCTCCCGCACGTTCATCAGCCCTCGTTCCGCGAGTCGGGTGAAGCTGTCCGTGAGACTCCCCAGCACGCGCTCGAAACCCTGTTGGTACCAGGCACGACCCAGCTCGGGGAACTGACCGGCACTGGCGATGATCAACCGGCGCAGCCGCAGTAGCTGAGGATCCATGAGAGTGAGGAGAAAGCGGCGGGCCAGGGCCGTGAGCTCCCGCTCGACGTGATCCGTACGGGACAGTGTCTCGGCGATCAGCTGCACCATGCCGTCGACCTGATTGGTGGTGCCGAGCACGATCTCGGTGAAGAGGGAACGCTTGTCGACGAAATGCTTGTAGACCGTCTGCTTGCCGACAGCGGCGCGGGCGGCGACCTCGTCCATGCTGGCCCCGGCATATCCTCTGTCGAGGAAGATCTCGGTTGCCGCCTCAAGGATCGCGCGGTGCTTGTCAGCAGATCGAGTGCCCTCGCGCAGGTCCACTCGTCCTCCCATCACCCGTCCCAACTCCTCATCATGCCGATCGAGCGCGTTCACCGCTCACCGGGCGAGGCGCGCTGCCGACACGCCGACCCAGAGCCAGGCGATGACGACTCCGACGAACATGGCGAGGGGCCCACCGACGACACCAGAGTTCGCCGCGGCGAAGCCGATCGCGAGCAGCACTCCGCTCGTGCGCCCCGCACTGGCCCAACCACGCCAGCCTATCCTGGAGAACCGGCTCGCCAGCACGAAGCACGCTGCGATGAGGGCGATGAACGCGATGCCGGCGCACGCGAGGTGAAGCATTCCCGTCACGCTGAACGAGGCCTCCGAGCCCGTACCGGGAGGAAAGCCGTTGCCGGGGTCGGCCGGCAGGAAGGCGGCGACCACGAAGCCCACCCCCATGACCGCGATGAGGACCGGCGCCCACCGCCCACCGCGCCCGCGGCCGAGGACACGTCGCAGGCCGATCGCACAGGCGAGCATCAGCAACCCGGTGACGGCGAAGTTCGCGACCTGAACCCAGCCGCCGTCGCCGAGCGAGAGCTGGCTCACCGCATGACGCAGCGGATCGAATCCCTCACGCAGCACCGCCTGAGCGAGCGCAAGGACCACGAAGATCGGCCCTGCCACCGTCCCGGCGAGAAGGAGCAGCGTGGTACTGCCGCCCAAGGTCTCGTGCCGCACGGCATTCGCTTGAGTCTCCGGTCCGGTCACGAGTCTTCCCTTCGACATCACGAGCCTTCCGTCGCATAAAACTAGACGGTACAGTATTGCCCGCAGAGCGTTGTGTCCAGCAAACTGCTGTTGTCTGCGAACCGATCGAGAAGGAGATCACCATGCCTACGTTCCGCACCGCTCTTTGGCCCGGCGGTGGCAACAACGTCGGCATCGTCGTGCCGGAGGAAGTCGTTCGCTCGTTCGAGCGCGGAAAGCGTGTGCCCGTGACCGTGACGATCGACGGCGGATACACCTACCGCAACACGATCACCTCCATGGGCGGGCAGTACCTGATCTCGTTCAACTCCGAGACCAGAGCAGCGACCGGCAGAGGTGCGGGCGACGAGGTCGAGGTGACCCTGGAACTCGACGACGCGCCGCGCACGGTCGAGGTTCCTGATGCGCTCGCGCAGGTGCTCGCGACCGACACGGCGGCCGCCGAAGCGTGGGGCCAGCTTTCTTACAGCAAGCAGAAGGCGCACGCGCAGTCGATCGACGGCGCCAAGACCGAGGAGACCCGCGCCCGCCGACTCGGCAAAGCACTCGCCGAGCTCCGCGGTAAGAACTGACCGACCCGGCCACGCGCTCGTTGTCACGACCCAGATCGGCTGCGCCACGGCTTGTGCCGCGCGAGTCAGCCCCGCTTTCGCTGCTCGGTCCTGAGAGCGAGGATCGCCAGCACGCCACCGAGCGGGACGAAGACCCACAGGGTGACGGCGGACGCTCGGTACGCGAGCCAGTCCTGCGCTCCGAGCAGGACGCCCTGGTCGCCGACCAGGTGCACCTTGAGCTCCCTGCCGCTGACGCAGCCCGACGGTCCCGTGGTCACCGTGACCTCGTGCTGCTCGGGACCGCCGCCGTCCGGACGGAACGTCCCTCGGCAGGGCTTGGAACCGACCCCTCTGGCTTCCGACTCGGTGACCGTGACGGTGACCGTGACAGTGCCGGCCGTCCCGGCGGTGCCCTGAGCCGCGGCACGAAGCCGGAAGGAATCTTCCCAGAGCCCATGACCGACGACGACAAAGAGGACCATGAGACCGCCCATGACCAGAGGGATGAGCCAGAGCGGCACCCGATCGGAACCGGCGTCGTCCGTCATGACCGACATGGTGACAGAAGCTGGCGGCCCGACGGTGGCGGCCGGCGGGGCGCGCCGCCCTCAGCAGGGCGGCGCGCCGGCCGTCACTGCGGCTCAGGACCGGTCGGAGGCGTCGCGCTCCGGGAGGTCTCGTCGTACCGGACCTCCACGAAGGGGACGATCTTCGCCTGGCGCGGGCCGAAGCTCAGGTAGTCGATGTGGTACCCCCACCAGCCGTTGGCGTTCTCCGTGACGCGCGCCGCTCCGCGGTCGAGCTGCACGTTCGACAGCGCGGAGTAGTAGTCGATGACTATCTCGTTCTCGCCGTTCACGAGGTACTCGCTCACGTCCGCGCGCGGCCTCATCCAGCTGACCCCTCCGGTGTAAAGCTCCTCGCCCACCAGCGGCACCTGCCGGCCGGTCCCGTCGTCGATGGTCGGGCCGTCGACACCGCCGACATCACGGGTGACCTTGGTCGGGTTCGTGGAGACGCCGCCGCCGACCTTTCGTCCGTTGATCCAGACCTCCATGCTCGACTCGAGCGTGTCGCCGAAGTCGAGATAGGCACCGCTGGCGGCGTCCGCGTCCCACTCGAACGTGGCCTCGTAGTGCCCGGTCCCCGACACCGCTCTGCCGACCTCGGGGATCTCGTCCCAGGTCGCCAAGGTGTCGAGCTCCACGTCGATCGGGGTGATGTCCGTCGAGGTCTTCCGGTTCGTCGTCGTCAGTCCGCCGATCGTCTCGGTGCGGACGAGATCGCCGGGCTCCTCGTTCGGACGCCATGAGCTCACCCTCAGGTCCCAGTGGCCGATGTCGTACGCGGCCGGCACCTCGACCACGTCCTCGAACGACGCGCCGCTGCTCAGCTCGGTCGTGACCTCGCCGCTCTCCGTGGCTCGGACCACTACCCCGTCGGAAGACGCACGGGCCGAGTCGGCATTCGTCGCCTCGACGTGCAACCGCTCGTCGTCGACCTTCTCGAACGCCAGCAGCCTGATGTCGTTGTAGTCCAGGTCGATCGGGACGATCGTCCTGCCGTTCTCCCACCGGTAGTCGGCGAGCTCGGTCACCTCGCCCGTCCACGCGTCGATCGAGTGCGGGACGAACAGCCCGTCCTGCACGATGTCGGTCTGGATGTCCGTGCCGATCTCGGCGTTCCGGACGCTCTCCTTGTGCGAGTTGTGGGCGTAGGAGCCGTCGTCGTAGTTGTAGGCGTACAGGTACTGATTGCCGTCGTCGTCCTGGCGCGTCTGCGTGAGCAGCTGCAGGTTCGGCTCCGAGAAGCCGCTGTACGGCTCGACCCCCAGGTCCTGGAGCTGTTCCAGGACGTTGTCGTCGTAGCCGCCGGGGTCCGTGCTGAAGTAGCCGCCGGCGGGCATGTCCGCGACCGAGGCGACCCGGACCGTGTCCAGTCCCTTCAGCTTGTCCATCACGCGCCGCAGCTTGTCGTCGCGGTCGTCGTTGAACGGGGTCCGCGACGCGGCGTCCTCCAGGATGACGACCTTCAGGCCCTTACGCGCCCAGTCCAGGATCCGCTTCGCGCCGTCGATGTCCAGCCAGTCCTGGTACAGCACGACGGCCTTGTACCCGGCCTTCTCGATCGTCTGCGTCTTCTTGTCGAACGACACGTCGTCGTCGAACAGGAAGTCCGGGCTGAAGTAGTCGTACGTGTACCCGTTGTCCTGGAGCTCGGTCGAGCGGTACTGCAGCCCCTGGTGCGCGAGCTGCCAGTTCATGGCCTGGTTGTCGTCACCGGTGCCCCCGCCGTACGCCATGCCGTGCACGAACTTCTGCTGGACGAACCCGACGTCCGTGCGCGACTCGCCCGTCTGCATCAGCTGCTGCACGCGACCGAGGTGCGCGTTGAGCTCGTCGTAGGTCTCGGCGGCGGGGAAGCGGTCCGCCATCAGCGCGAACCCTCTGAAGCGGCTGGCCTCGTACCCGGGCCAGTCGTAGCCGCTGTACCCGTAGCCGGCGCTCCAGATGTGCCAGACGGTGCGCTGGATCCCTGCGGCGAACTGCGAGTACGCGTCCTGCAGGCGCAGCTGCTGCGTGGCATTCGCACCGAACCTGAGCGCCGTGGTCTCGCTGGAGAGCACCTTGTTCTCCAGCTTCGCGCCGCCGGTCCAGTAGCGGAACATGTCTATCTGGTTGTACTGGTTCCGGTTCTCCGTCTCGGGGTAGTCCACGTCCATCGACGGCTCGGACATCTCGAGCGGCTGACCGTACGAGATCTGCGCCCGGGTCTCGATGCCGACGGAGTTCAGCCACGTCTTCATCGGCTGCAGCATCCGCTCGCGATACAGCTGGGTCAGGACGTCCTGGTAGTCATTGACGACCCGCTGACGCAGGTCCTCGGCACCATCCAGCTTGTACTTCCCGGCCGTCGCCACCGAGTGGTGCGGGTTGCTCCAGACGTTGCCGACCCCCTCGATCAGGAAGAGGTACGGCGTGATGTCGTACCCCTTCCGCTCGCGGAACTGCTGGGCCATGTCCTCGGTCCACCAGGTGAAGCCGTCCCCGGTGCTCATCTCGAGCGAGTCCATGAACAGCTGGACGTCCCCGTCCAGGATCTTCTCCCTGAGCGCGGGGTCGGCGAGGTAGTGGTCCTCCCAGAAGGTCTTCAGAGCCTCCACCCCGCGCTCGTCGAAGTAGTTGGTCGCATAGCTGGGCTCCGCGGACGGGCTCGAGGTCTGGAAGGTGCCCTGCGTCCAGAGGCCGAACACCCGGTACGTGCCGTCGTCGGGCGCCGTCCAGTCGAGGTTCTGGGCCCAGACGTCAGCGCCCTGGGTCACCTGCGGTGAGAGGTCCACGAAGGATTCCGGGTCGACCGTCTCACCCTCCACGACCCGGTACGCGTACGCGGAGACGAACGTGGCGCCCTCGTGCCGATCCGCTTGGGCCGGGGCGACCAGGGACGTCAGCGTCTCGCCGGCCTCGACGGTGCCGGTACCGAGGGTCAGGTTCTGCATCGCCGCCTGGCTCGTCGGGTCGAGCCCGGAGACGTTGGACGTGGACCAGTTCGTCCCAGAGGTCAGATAGACTCCCATGCCCAGGTCGAGGAGCTTGTTCATCATCAGGTTCCACTTGTGGGACCACATCTCGGTGCCATAGGCGTAGTCCCCCTCGGCGGCCGCGGCATCATCCTGCATGCACAGCTCGACGCCCCGGAAACCCGCGTCGTAGAGCGCCTGGACTTCCTCCAGCAGGGTCTCGTCCGTGTGCGACGCGTCGCCCAGCCACCAGCGCACGTCCGTGCTGTAGACGCGATCGGGGTCGATGTACCTGCTCTCCAGCTCCTGTACGAAGGCGGAGCTCGATCCCGTCGGTGTGGCTGTCACGGCCGACGGTGACGCGGCCGCGTCACCCGCGGCCGCGGGGAGGGACACCCCCGCCGACAGCGCCAGCGCAGCGATCGGAAGCAGCGCCAGCGTCTTCCTCGACCGTCCGGCACGCGTGCTCACCGCCTGTTCGTTCCTGTGTGGCATCTCGTTCTCCCGTCGTTGGGATGGTGCGCCGCGTGCGGCTCGGCCGTGGGAACAGACCGTGCCGTCGGAACAGGTGATGGAACGAGACCGGCTTCGCTGTCGATGTCGTCTCCGGCTGCACTGATGTACCTCCACGTCGAGGAACTGTGCCGGGTGGACCACTCTCGCGGACTATCGTGATGAATCGATTCATCACCGTGCGGGATCAGGTTACGGACGCCGGTACGCGGCGGTCAAGGCATCGAGGCGACTTCGCCCTGAGTTGGCACTACGCCGGGCGCGAGTCACCGGCGAGCGCCCTGCGGGCCAGCGCACTCGCCACCGCGCTCATCTGGCTGCGGTGCCGCCCGCGGGGAGACCCGCGCCCGCCGGTCGTCTCGTCGACGTTGATGATCCGCCGGGCGAACACGTCCAGGACGAACGCGACGCAGACGAACCCGACCCAGGTCCGGACGTAGGTAAAGTCGATAACCCACACAGGGTTCGGTGCTGGGGCCGTGAAATCGCGGCCCAGCAGGTCACCAGCACGTTTCCCGTCCGCGCTCGAGAAGGTGGTGCGCAGCTCCCTCGCCCGGACGACACCCTTGAGAGCGAGGGCCTGCATACCCCTACTGCGCGACCCTCGCTCCGCATCTCATCGATGAACGCGCCGATCAACAGTTCGGGGGTCGAAATCCCCCGCGAAGAGAATGGAGGCCTTCAGCGGGATCTCGTTGTTCTCCCGCAACCGCTTGACCTCGGCTTTCAAGCGTCTGACGTCGGCGGACTCCTCGCTCGTGACGCCGGGCCGAGTTCCGTCGTCGACATCGGCCTGAGCCAGCCAACGCCGCACCGGCTCCTTCGAGACGCCTTCCTGGCGGGCCATCGCTGTCGCTGCTGCGGTCAGGTGGGGTACTCCCGCTGGCGCTCGCATGAGTCGTACACACCTCGCACGCGGCTGGGATCGATCTTCTCGGCAGGCTGCTCATCTTCTCGGACTCAAACAGCAGCGGCATCAAATCCGGGCCGGTTCACAGGTAAAGACAGTTGAGAAGTGCAATGCCTGCGCTGCGTAGCCTGGGTCTCATTGCTCTCCTTTGAACGTGAACGGGACTGCCTTGCCGTCGACTACGACGGCCGCTACCTCGATCGCGGCACGCCCGGTCGGAAGCTCGATGACCTGACTCGTCGGCTCGTAGTTCGCCGAGCACTCGGTGTTCTCGCTCGGTGCGGTCTGTATCTCGAGTGCCAATTCGCCACTCCAGGCGACCGACGTGGGATAACGCATGCAGCCGGGGCTACCCCAGGCAGTGAAGGTAAGACGCGCCGGCTCGACCCCACCGTCGATGACCGCGTGAGTTTCTCCCTGCGGCGGTGGCCGCATGGGGACTTCCTCGGCTGGAAAGCTCTCGACGACGATCGAGTCCGGACTTACCTCGGGCGAACCTTCACCCGTGCCTGCGCAGCCCGCGAGTACGAGCAGAATGAGTGTCACCCGCCATCGTCGAACCATGTCGAGGTACCCCCTGGATGACGCGACTGGTTGCCCTAGGAGCCTGGCAGACGGTCACTACGAGCTCAACAAAATGTCCTGAATATCCGGGGTGAAGGCACTACGCGAAGCGCGAGTCACCGGCGAGCGCCCGGCGGCCAGCGCACTCGCCACCGCGCTGATCTGGCTGCGGTGCCGCCCGCGGGGAGAACCCCGCCCGCCGGTGCAGTGCGATGGTCTCCACCGGCAGGTCCGTGCCGGAGCTGACGGTGGCATAGGCGAGGACGGGCAGGTCGGCATCGACGGCGAACGTGTCCGACGTGACCCTCGGCGGGGCGATCCTGGCTGCGAGGTGCGTGAACAGCGCGGCCGGTTTGCCGTCGACCGCCGCGCCGGCTCTGGTCAGCAGCAGGCGGCCCTTGGCCTTGCGCAGCAGGCCGAACTTCTTGACCGCGGTCGCCCGGAACTCCGCAACGGGCCAGGTCAGGTCCCCGCGGTTCGCGAGCCCGCGCCAGTCCCCCATTCGTGGCAGGAGGGGTCGCGATCTTGGTCACGTGCGCGGGCGGGAGGTAGCCGGCCTTCGTCAGCGCTATCCCGCCGGTCGTCGACGCGGTCTCGCGGACGAGCCACAGCCAGGGCCGCAGCCCTGCGACCAGGTCGTCGTCCGACGGTGTCCAGGGCTCGGCGGGCAGCGCGGCCGGTCGGGCGGCGAGATCGCGGGCTTCCGGGGTGCCGGAGAGGAAGTTGAGCAGTTCCAGCAACCTGGGATGGAACCCGCGCGCAGGGAGACCTGCCAGTTGTCGCCGTAGTCGTAGACATACGCGACCTCGTCCCCTGGGTCGCCGAGAACCTCGTCGAGACGGACGTCCTGCTCGGGAGAGTCCGTCCACCCGAACGCGGCCTGGAGAACCTGGCGCACGGTGTCGAGCGTGAGATCCGACCGGAGCTCGAGCCTCCGCCAGATCGGCGGGCTCAGCCGAGCCGACGGGTGAAGAACCTCGCCATCGGGTGGCCGGCAAAGGGCCCGAAGCCGTCGAAGAGCTGGTATCCCTCGCGCTCGTAGAACCGGATCGCGTCGGGCTGCTCGGTACCGGTCGAGAGCACTACCGAGTCAGCACCACGCTGCCGGGCGTGGTCCTCCAGCGCGCGCAAGATGCCCGTGGCGGCACCGGTGCCCCGCGCCTCCGGATCCACGTACATCCGCTTGATCTCGGCCGTGCCGTCGTCCTGCAGGCGCAGAGCGCCGCAGCCGATCGCGCCACCCTGCTGGTCGCGGGCGACCAGGAACACGCTGACGGTCTCCGCCGTCGGCTTGTCGGTCTCCTGGTCCGGCATGCCGTAGCGGGCGGCGAGCTCGGCCTGCATGGCATCGCGCAGCAGAACACCGTCCGCACTGTCCCACGGCTCTTCCGCGACGGTCGTTGTGGTAGCCCTTGGATTGGTCACGTCCGCAACCGTACTGGTGCGCGGAAAGGTTCAGAAGTACCGACTGCAGCCTTCCGCTGAAAACTACAGAAACGGAACAACTCCGACACAGACCGTGACCGCGGCCCGGCTGCTCGAGTCACAGCTCCACGGCCGGCTCCGCGTCACGCAGGTCGAGCCGGTCCAGCAGGCGGTTGTACGACGCGAACGTCCTCTCGACCTCGGCCGGGTCCAGGTAGCTGGACACGTCGTACCGGTGGGAGGGGGTGCCCTTCGGCTTGGCGATCACTTCGGCCAGGCGCTCCTCGTCGCCGGCGCTCCAGTTGGCACCGATCGCCGAGTACAGCCGGGGAACCTCCGTGAACGGGTCGGCACTGAGCCGGTGGTAGGGCACGTCCACGATCGAGGACGGCGGCAGCTGCCTGCGCAGCTCCAGGCCACGCTCGACCTGGGCGACCAGATGCTCCAGGGCGAACCGCCCGATCACCTCTCGGTCGGTGTCGTGCTGGTACATCCCCCAGAAGGTCTCCACGAGGCTGCAGAACGAACCGATGACCGTGACGGGGTCGCGGTGGGTCCACACGAACGTGGCGTCCGGGAACACCTTCTTGATGGTGTCCATGTCCTGCAGGTGCGCCGGGTACTTCAAGAACCATCGCTTGGGTGCCCGCCCGTGCTGCAGCACTTGAAGCCCCAGCTTCAGGTACTCGTAGTCGCCCGTCACGTCGCGCTCCGCCGCCCAGGCGCTGTAGGACGGCATAAGACCGTGCAGGATCGGCCAGTGGCTCCCGTGCGGCAGGAGGAACATCGACTCCTCCGGCCGGTCGATGCTGATCGGGTGGATGTGCGGGATGTCAGGCGCGAACCGTTCCATCATCGAGGCACTCTGCTCCAGCTGCTTGATCAGCTTCTGAGCCGCCTGCGGATCCGCCAGGCCGGTCTTCTGCATCTCCCACAGCAGCGGGGCCCGGTGGTCCGGCGAGGCCGACAGGACCCGGTGTGCCAGGGTCGTCGCGGTGCGCGGCAGCCCGCACACGATCACGGGCGCGGTGATCGGCTCGTCCGCGACCTCCGGGTGCTCGGACAGCACACGGTCGACCCGCAACCGGTTGGCGTACCTTCCCTTGACGTCGCTCATGATGAGGAACCAGCCCAGCGGCGACAGCCGGGGAATCTCGGCCGCCGCCTCGACGACCATGCCGAGGTCGTCGGCGAACTGCCGGTCGGCGGCGCCGGCCTCCTTCTCGACCTGCGCGACCGCCTTGGCCCAGGACCGGGCAGGGTCCTGATGCCCTCTGACGACGGGGGCAAGCACGGTGTTCAGCACACGCGTCGTGCGGGGGGTGCGGCTCACAAGGTTCTCCTGGGTTGTCATCGAAGTAGTACTGCGGTCACGGCAAGGTCAGCCGCCCGCGCCGGTGGGACGGAAGGTCACCGGCAGCGACCGGGGACGGCGGAAACGCACGTCGGGGACCCAGCGGATCTCCTCGACGCCCGTCGCCAGGACGGGTTCCACCTGGCGAAGCAGCATCTCGACCGCCGTCCGGACGATCAGGCGGGCCTGCCCCGGTGCGGGGCACCTGTGCGACCCCGCACCCCACGCCAGATGGGCCCGGTTGCCGAGCCCGTCCCAGGTGCCCTTACCACGGATCCTCGGGTCCGAGGCGGCCGCCCCGACGGCCAGGAGGACAGCGTCCCCGCGCTCGACGTACGCGGTCTCGCCGAACAGGTGGCCGTCCTTGACGGCGAACCGCGGAGCCAGGACCGTCACCGGCGACGCGTTCCACAGGACCTCGTCCAGCGCCTCGTCGGTACCGAGCCTCCCGCCGGCCAGCCGCCTGAGGAACCCTTCGTCGCTCAGGGCGAGAAGCAGCGCCTGTCCCAGCCACGCCTGCAGGCCGCGGCTCGCGCCGGTCACCAGGGAGAGCATGCCGAGCACCGCCTCGTCGGCGCCCTCATAGGCCGGATGCTGCGCCAGCAGGCCGGCCGGTGTGGGGCCGCCGCTCGCATCGCGGCCCAGCACCTGCCCACCGAGCAGGAAGCTCAGCTCATCGATGCTCGTGGCGTCCCCGTGCCCGGCCGCGAGGGCGTCGGCGAGCTCGAACACCTGGCGGCCGGTCGCGGGATCCAGTCCGAGGACGGCGCCGAAGACGAGATGAGTCACCGGCGCCACGTACTCGCGCATCAGGTCGACCTCGTGCGCGGGGTCGTTCCGGGCCGGATCACCCCAACGCACGACGATCTCGTCGCACACCGCTCGCGTGACCCGGGCGACCTCGGCCCCGTCGACCAGAGCGAGCACCTCGTCCAGCGGGAGGCGCAGCCGAGCATGCACGGGCCCGGAGACCGTCTCCACCGTCTGTCCGGCCCAGGGCCGGAACAACGACCGCAGGGGCGCGGGCAACGACCGCCCCGGCCCGCCGTTCCAGGCGTCCGTCTCGGTCGTGACCATGCCGGACTCGCGGGCGAGCATGACGATGGTCTGATACCCGGTCACCAGCCAGGCGCGCGCGCCGGACCCCAGGTCGACCGGAGCGACGTCACCCCAGCGTCGCCGGAGCCCGGACCAGGCGGCGTCGACGTCGCGTGCCGCGAGCACCTCGTCCAGGAGCGGGAGCTGCGCGGGGTCGTGCAGGCGCATCGGCGACCGACCGGACCCCGACCCGGCGAACGCCAGGCCGGGGTCTGCCGCAGGCGCAGTCGAGTTGGTCATCGTTCTCTTCCATGATCAGCTCGGCCAGGACTTCTGACACGGAAGTGACGATAGCGACAAATGCCGCGTATTGGTGCACTTTTCACCACGTCGGTGGCACCGCCCGGCACTTGTCCGCTTCGAGAATGCGATCGCGCATGGTCCAGCGCCTCGGAGCGTGCCTGATCGCATTCTCGAAGCGGACCGACCACGGCTCAGCTGCGGGCCTGCAACCGGCCCGCGAGCAGTTCCTCGGAGCGCTCCCACAGCCTCCGGGCGAGATCGGCGTCCAGGGCCTGTGGGTTGCGAGGGGTGGTGGCCTCGCGCTTGTAGTAATAGGAGCCCGACTGCCAGTCCGTGCCCGGGGTTCCCTCTGCGAGCCAGACGATCTGGTCGGCGCCCTGCTCCGGCGTGGTCAGCAGCAACCGCCCGAGGCCCGGGAGGTGGCCGAGACGCCGCACGATACGCATCACCGGGCTGGTCGTGTCGGACGCGAAGTTCGTCGCGACGTTTCCCGGATAGAAGGACGCCGCCGAGAGGCCGTTGGCCTGGTAGCGCCGGTGCAGCTCCGTCGTGAAGAGGATGTTCTCCAGCTTCGCCGCCCCGTAGGCGTGCACCGGGTCGTAGTCGCGGTCGTGATCGAGGTCGTCCAGGTGGATCTCCTTCGTGAACCGCACGGTGCTGGAGGTCTGCAGCACCGAAGCCCGCGACGCGATGAGCGTATCCAGGAGCAGCCGCGTGAGCAGGAACGGCGCGAGGTGGTTGACCTGGAAAGTCTTCTCGAAGCCGTCCACCGTCTTGGACCGCGTACCGAACACCCCGCCGGCATTGTTGGCGAGCACGTCGATCCGCGGGTAGGCGGTGCTGAGCTCCCCAGCGAGGCGCTCGACGTCGTCGAGGCGGGTGAAGTCCGCGACGTAGCTGTCGGCCTTGAGCTCGTCGGCGACGGCGCGAGTCTTCTCCACCGATCGGCCCACGACGACGACGGTGTGGCCAGCCCCGTGCAGCCGCCGCGCGGCCGCCGCCCCGATGCCGTCGCTCGCGCCTGTAATGACGATCACCTTGTTGTCGCTCATGAGCTCTCCGTTCTCTGCGACACTGAATTCCTAACATGAGACACAGTACCAGTAGTGGCGGGTAGTACCATTGAGCCATGAGTCCCCATCAGGCTGTGCGCGGCGTGCGAGCGCGAGCACGTCAGGCCATGCGCGCCGAGGTTGCGGCGACCGTCCAGGACCTGGTCCTCGAGCGCGGCTACGAGGAGACGACCGTGGACGACATCTGCGCGACCGCCGAGATCTCACGCAGTACGTTCTTTCGATACTTCCCCTCGAAGGAGGACGCCCTCTTCGGCGAGACGGCCGACGCCGGCGAGCATCTGCAGCACGCCCTCACCGCCCGGCCGCCGAGCGAGTCACCATGGGTCGCCATGCGACGCGCTCTCGACGCGCTGATCGAGCAGTACGAGGGCCACGACGAGCGCACCCGGCGGCTCACTCGTCTGATCGTGGGCACGCCTGCGCTGGCCGCCCGGCACCGGGAGAAGAACGCGCACTGGCAGGAGCTGCTCCGGCCGGAGATCGCACGGCGCATCGGCGCCGATCCGGCCGACGACTCCGACCCGCGTACGCACGCCGTGATCGCTGCGGCTCTGGGATGCGTCGAGGCGGCGCTGACCGCATGGACCGCCAGCACTCAGCCGCAGCCGCTCTCGACGATCCTGGACCGCGCCATGGGAGCGGTCACGGAGCCTCCTGGCCAGACGTCTCGCCATGAGCGGTCGCCTGGCCCTGCCCCCTCCGTCGACGGACGAACCACACGGTGATGATCGCGGCGGCGACGGCAAGGACCGCGAGAATGTCCAGGACGGGATCGGCCAAGAGGGTCGAGCGTTCCTGGAGCCAGGCCTGAGCGTCGACGGGGAGCAGCTCCGGTGCGCCGACCAGTCCGTTGGTGGTCCAGAACAGCACGCCGACACAGAGGACCAGCAGCCCGGTGAGCACGGAAGTCGTGTGCAGCTCGCGCCCGAGGACCGTGCAGACCCGTCCCCGCAGGGCGCTCCGGCCTCGTGGGCCGAGCCGTCCCCACAGCGCGGCGATCACCAGCAGCGGCGCGACCATCCCGGCCCCGTAGACGGCGAGCAGCCCGCCGGCGGCGACGGCGTCACCCCGCGCGGCGGCGACCGTCAGGACGGCGCCAAGGATCGGGCCCGCACAGAACCCGGCGACGCCGCTGGCAGCACCGAGCAGCAGGGTCTTGACCCAGCCGGTCGCGACGTGGGCACGCGTCTGGAGGGTCGAGACGCCCGGAAGCAGGCGGGCCGGGTCGAACCCGTACCCGAGCATCTGCGTCACACCCAGCACCACGAGAAGCACTGATGCGGCCAGCACGATCTCCTGGCGACGGGCGGCGAAGAGCCCTCCGACCGCACCTACCCCGACACCCAGGGGCACGAGCACGAGCAGCAACCCGAGGTAGAAGACGGCGCCATGGGCGACCAGGCGCGGGCCCGCGCCGACGGTAGAGGCGAAGAAGGCCGGCATCAGCAGCGCCGCACAGGGGCTCAGCAGCGCAAGGATCCCGCCGACGAAGGCGCTGAGCAGCCCGATGTCCATGCCGGTCACTCCGCCGCGGCGAGCGCTTGCTCGAAGGCGTCGACGAACACCTGCGAGGGCTGTGCGCCGACCAACGGCTCCCCGCCCATGAGGAACACCGGCGTGGAGAAGGCACCCATGTCCAGGCCGAGCTGCGCGTTCCGGTCGATCTGCGTGGCCGCGGCCGAGGACTCCAGGTCGGTGCCGAACTGCTCGAGGTCCAGACCGAGCTCGCCCGCCAGGGCAGTCAGCGCCACGACGCTCAGCTCTGCCTCAGCGCGCTTCTCCCCGCCCGAAAAGAGCGCGTCGTGGTACTCCCAGAACTTCCCCTGCAGCGCGGCGGCATAGGACGCACGAGCCGCGCGCTCTGAAGCCGGCCCGAAGACGTTCACGTCGCGCCACTCGATCCGCAGGTCGCCGGTCTCGACGTGCTCCATCATCAGCGGCAGCGTCTCGTGGCTCCAGCGGGCGCAGAACGGGCACTGGTAGTCGGAGAAGACGATGAGCGTCACCGGCGCGTCGACCGGTCCCGCCGCGAGGGGGTCGTCGGGATCCCGACGCTCGGCGGAGGTGAGGTCGGGCTGGTCCGACTGCTGGGGTTCCTCGATCACCGCAGGCGCGTCCCCGGCGGGCGCCGGCTCCCCTGCCGCCTCCGGGCCGGTCCGCGTCAGCGCGACGACCAGAGCGACGAGCAGGGCCGCGACACCGGCAACCGCGACGGGCGTCACCCAGCCTCGCCTCGTCCGGCGGTGGGTCCTCGTAGACATGAGACGTCCCTCTCGTTCGTGTGGTGGGCGGCCCTACTATGGCACATAGTCGACTATGCCTAATAGTCGATCCCGTGCATGATGGAGGCATGACGTCCTCCCCCGGCCCGCTGTCGTCGTGGCCGCAGACCGCGGCGCCGGCCGCCAACGGCCCGACGGCCCGACGCCGGACGCCGGCGAACGCCGGAGCGGCCGGCTCGGCATGGCCGGTCCCAGCTCGTGAGAAGGAGACAGTTCATTGAACGGAAGCAGCAGGCCGGTGGAGCCGCCACGGCTCGGCGCGCTCGAGTCGCAGGTCATGGATGTGCTGTGGGACCAGGGGCCGGCCACGATCCGCGGCATCATCAATCAGCTCCCCGGCGACCTCGCCTACACGACGATCGCCACGGTGCTGACCAACCTCGACCGCAAGCAGCTGGTCTCCGCCCGCAAAGAGCATCACTCGACGCTGTACACGGCCCGGGCCGGGCGCGAGGAGCACGTCGCCGCGCTGATGCGGCACGCGCTGGGGACGAGCCGGGACCGGGCCGCGTCGATCCTGCACTTCGTCGACACGATCCCGAGCTCCGACCTCGATCTGCTGCGCGACTACCTGCGGCAGCGCGAGAGCGGGGACGCCTCGTGACCGTGGGAGCCCTCGTCGTGCTGCTGGTCACCGCCCTGGCGGCGTCGGCTGCGGCCGGACCGTGGGTGCTGCGGCACGCGGCGCCCGCCCTGGTCCGCGCCCCTCGCACCGCGGTGGTGCTGCTCGCCGGAAGCGTCCTGGGCTGGCTGTGCACAGCGCTGGCGCTCGGGCCGCTGCTGGCCTGGACGATGTCCGGCCCGTCGCTCCTGCCCGACGGCGCCGCGGAGACCTGTCAGCGGTGCCTCGACGCGGCCAACCCGTTCCCGACGACGCCGCTCGACAGCGCCGTGCCCGTCGTCCTCCTGCTGGCCCTGCCCGCACTCGGGACCGTGGCCCTCGGCGTCACGATCACCGTCGAGGCGCTGCGGCGACGCCGCGCCACCGCGCGCACCGGGCAGCTCCTGCGCGACCAGGCCCGGCCTCGGACGATCCTCGGCCACCCGGTGCTCGTCGTCGACGACCCGCGCCCCTTCGCCATGACCCTCCCCCGCCGCCATGGCGGCATCTCCCTCTCCACGGGGGCCCTGGACGCCCTGGCTCCGGACGAGCTGGCCGCGGTGCTCGCGCACGAGCACGCGCACCTGCGTCAGCACCACCACCTCATCACCACGGCGATGGCCAGCATCTCGCGGTACCTCCGGTGGGTTCCGCTCATCGCGGCCTCGGAGGCCGCGCTCGGGCACTACCTCGAGATCGCCGCGGACGATGCAGCACGCAGACGTGCGGGGACCCCCGCCCTGGCCGGCGCCCTGCTGGCCCTCGGAGAGAGCACAGCCACGCCACCCCGACGGACGTGGTCACGGAAGGCGCCCTCCACATGCTCGGACCCGACCGCATCCGCCACCTCGTACAGCCCTGCCCCGGCACAGCGGGGGTGCTTCCCGCCCTTGCCGTGACGTCCTACGTGGCCGTCCTCACACTCCTGGCCGCCGCCGTGCATCTGCCCTACCTCATCACCGCGCTCACCGGGTGCGCATGACCGGCACGACGCACGGCAGCCGTCACCTGGAGCCTGACGACGACCGTCGGACGCGGACCGTCACGACGGCCAGGACGGCCAGGCTCAGGACGGTCCCCCACAGGAGGATCCCCTGGATCCAGGGGCCGAGGGCGACCCCTGCGGTGAGGCCGTCGCGGAGCTCGACCTCCTCGATCATGAGCCCCGCCTCGTCGCTCGCGAGCTCCTGGACCGTGCTCCCGTCGGGCGCGAAGATCTGGCTGGTGCCAGTCGTGGACACGTTGACGACGCTGCGCCCGGTCTCGATCGCACGCATGCGTGCGATGGCGACCTGCTGCAGGTTCTCGTCGGTGCCACGGAAGTCGGCGTTGTTCGTCTGGAACATGAACACCTGCGCGCCGTCGCGCATCCCCTCCTCGATGACGTCGTCGAAGGCCACGTCGAAGCAGATCGCCAGCCCCACCTTCGCCTGGCCCAGGTCGAAGACCGGCGAGTCGTCACCGGGGGTGTACTCGCGCTGGAGGAGGCCCACGAGACCGGGCACGATCGCCCCGTACACCTCGCGGTCCGGCACGTACTCACCGAAGGGGACGGGGTGCCGCTTCGCATGCGTCGCCTCCGCGCCGTCCTCCGTCCAGAGGAACGAGGTGTTGTAGAAGAGGTCTTCGACACCGGACGCGGCGTTGACGAGGATCGGAGCCCCGTAGGAGGCCGCGGCCGCGCTCAGGATCCGTGCGGTGCGTGGTTCGGCGGCAGGGTCGCTGTCGACGCCGCCTTCCGGCCACAGCACCACGTCCACCGGCTCGCTCTCCAGGGGCGCCGAGGCCGCCAGCTGGGAGTCCAGCACCTCGTGCGCCGCGCGCTCGTCCGCGTAGGCGGCGGGCCCGTTGCCCTGCACGGCGCCGACCCGGATCGTACCGGCATCGTCGGTCGGGAACTGGGGCACGAGCACCATGACCACGGCGAGCAGGCCCACGGGGATCGCCCGCGACAGACCGCCGCCCGGTCGCGGACGAGCACTGTCGTCCGCGCCCCGCGACGCCCGCTCGAGAGCGGCCCACCGGACGACCTCGACGGCCCCGGCGCACACGACGACCATCAGGAACCCGAGCCCGGAGACGCCCAGCCAGGACGCGACGGGCGCGACCGGACTCTCCGACTGGCTCATCCCCAGCCGCCCCCAGGGAAAGCCGCCGTAGGGCCAGGAGCCCAGGACGAGCTCCCGCGCCATCCATGCCCCGGCCACCAGCACCGGGAGCACCACGAGGCGCGTGGTGCGGGTGTCACGCCACCGCGGCAGCCACCGGTAGGCGAGCACGACGAGGGGCGAGAGGGCCGCGAGGACGAGGGTCTCGGCGGACGCCAGCGCCACCCACGGCACCCAGCCGAGGGGGTTGTCGCCGAGGAACTGTGCCGCCCAGGACAGGTGGGGGAAGTAGAACGCCGCACCGAAGACCGCACCGACGAGCACTCCGCCCCACACGGCCCGCCCGATGAGAGAGACCAGCGCCAGCACGACGGCCACGAACGCGAGCGGCCACCAGCCGAGCGCGGGGAACGACGCGTCGAGCGCGACCCCGCCGACCGCTGCCGCGACGAGCGCCGCAGGCAACGGCACGAGCGGGCGTTCGCTGTCCTCCGCGCCGCGGGCCGTCGGGTCGGGCCGTCGTCGCAGGAGCCCGACGGCGGCCTCGGCGGGCCGGGTCGCGGGGCCGGGGGTCCGCCTCAACGGCTCGCTCCGTCCGGGTCCGGGTGGTGTCCGATCGTCGCGAGGAGGGCGCGTCGGCCGTCTCCGAGCATTGCGGCTCCGTTGCTGGTCGGTGAGTACGTTGTGCACCCCTGATCTTGCCGTCTTCACGGCGCCAGTGGAAAACGCCGCCCTCGAGCAGCTCGACCATGGCACAAGTCGACTATGCGCCATAGTAGATGCGAGGGCATGATGAGGCCATGGCGCTCATCCCTTCGGCTCCGATGCCGCACAGACGGCACGCGCGCAGCACCCGGCACAGTCGGGGAGAGGCCGTCGTCGGCTTCCTCGGCGGGCTGCTGGTCGCCGCGGGCGGTGCCCTCACCCTGGGCAACGTCCTCGCCCCCCAGACGGTCGAGCGGGCCTACGGAACCGTGAAGACCACCACCGACGCGGTGATCGACACCACCCGCGAACGCGTCACCGGTGAGATCCCGACGGTGCGGCTGGGTGTCTCCGGCGGCATACCAGAGCTCGACCGGTGCGACGGCACGTTCACCGAGATGACGTCCTACGAGCACGACGACGTGCCGGCGGTGTGGGCCGCCCACAACACCTGCGGTGGCGACTCCGTCCTGCCGTGGGAGACCGGACAACGGCTCCGCGTCGAAGGCAGCGACCAGGTCTACGAGGTCGTCGACGTCCGCCACACCTCGAAGGTCTGGTCCACCACCGACGACCTCGTCGGGCTCGACGGCGACCTCGCGCTCCAGACCTGCCACTACGGCGAGGACCGGATGAAGTTCATCGGCCTGCGGCCCGTCCCGGCACGGTGAGCCGGCCCGTCAGGCCAGGGTGAGGAAGACCTTCTCGAGCTCCTCGGCGGTCATGCCCGCGCGATTCTTGGTGACGTCGGGCTCCGCGACGCAGTCCTCCATGGCGGTGGCGACGATCAGGAATCCGGCACGCCTCAGGGCGTGGGTGACGGCGGCGAGCTGGGTCACCACGTCCCGGCACGGCGCTTCCGACTCGACGGACGCGATGACGGCGTCCAGCTGCCCACGGGCGCGGCGGAGCCGGTTGAGGATGCGACGCTGAGCTTCCGCGTCGATGCTGCTCCGGTCAGACATGCTGCGGCTCGTTCATCGCCAGGACGTCGGCGGCTCGTTCCGCAAGGACCGCCCGGAGAGTGAGCATCCCGCCCGAGAGCGATGCGGAGTCGAAGCCCTCCTGGGTCAGCACCCGGTGGGCGATCGCCGAACGGACACCTGAGGCGCACATCACTCGCACCGGGCGGCCGGCCGCAGCCGCCCGGACCTCGTCGAGGCGTCCGCGCAGCTCGGTGTGCGGGACGTGGAGCGCCTCCGGGAGCATGCCCGTGGCAACCTCCGCGTCGGTCCGCACGTCCAGGACGAGCGCACTCGACCGGACGGCTTCGAGATCGCGGGCGTCCCAGAGCGCCAGGGTCCCGTCGAGGACGTTGGCACCGAGCATCCCGGTCAGGTTGATGGCGTCCTTCGCCTGCCCGTACGGCGGGGAGTACGCCAGGTCGAGATCGATCAGGTCCGCCACGGTCATCCCTGTGCGGATCGCGGTCGCGAGCACGTCGATGCGCTTGTCGACGCCGTCCGCACCGACAGCCTGCGCACCGAGCAGCAGCCCGTCGTCGGCACCGATGTGCACGCTCAGATGGATCTGCGCGGCGCCGGGGAAGTACCCGGCGTGCTGGTTCGGGTGCAGGTGCAGCGTCCGGTACCCGACGCCGGACGCGTCCAGAGCTGCGCGGTTCGCCCCGGTCATCGCCGCCGTCAGCCCGCCCACCCGGACGACCGCCGTACCCGACGGGCGCGGGATCGGACGCGCGGTCCGCGGGCGCAGGATGTGGTCGGCGACCAACCGACCGGCACGGTTCGCCGGCCCTGCGAGGGCTACCGGACGACGGATGCCGGTCACCGGATCGGTGCTGACCGTCGCGTCCCCGACCGCCCACACGTCGGGCAGCGAGGTACGGCCGTGCTCGTCGACGACGATCCCGCCCCGCTCGCACGCGACCCCGGCGCGTTCGAACACCTCCGTGTCCGGTCGCACACCCACGGCCAGGACGACGACGTCTGCCTGCAGCCGGACCCCGTCGGACAGCAGCACCGTGTCGCTGCCGGTGCCGGGAACGATCTCCATGGCGGCGGTACCGGCCTGCACGGTGATGCCGAGCCGGCGCAGCTCCTCGTCCACCGGCCACGCCTGCTCGCTGTCCAAGGCCGGAAGGACGTGCGGGGCCAGCTCGACCACAGTGGTCTCCAGGCCCTGCTGGGCCAGAGCCTCAGCGGCCTCGATACCGATGAAACCCGCGCCGAGCACGACCGCCCGGCGCGCGCCGGCGCTCGTCCGCTCCCGCAGAGCGACGGCGTCCGGCACCGTGCGCAGCAGGTGCACTCGCGGCGAGTCCAGGCCCGGGATCGAAGGGCGCAACGCCTGTGCCCCCGGGGACAGGACCAGCGCGTCGTAGGCAAGGTGGCTCTCCCCCGCCTCCGTCCGCACCGTGAGCTCCTTCGCGGCGGCGTCCAGGCCGACCACGTCGTGGCCCGTACGAACATCGAGATTCAGCGCGGCCCTGAGCTTCTCCGGCGTCTGGACCAGGAGCGATTCCTGCTCGGAGATCTCTCCGCCCACGTAGTAGGGCAGTCCGCAACCCGCGAACGAGACGTGGTCCCCCCGTTCCAGCAGGATGATCTCTGCCCGCTCGTCCAGCCGGCGCGCGCGGGCCGCAGCGCTCATCCCCCCGGCGACACCGCCGACGACGACGATCCTCACTGCTGACCGTCCTGGGCGCGGACCTGCTCGGCCACTTCTGCCCAGAAGTCCAGCAGCACGATCCCGTCACCGGCGACCGTCTGTTCCAGATTGTCCTTCGTGATCTCTTGTGTAGCCATGACCCGACCGTATACCCCCGGGGGTATAAGCGTCTGTGATGTCCCGCGCGGAGTGTCGAGCGCGGCGCTTCGGGGCTACGGTCGCAAGAGGGCCAGACCAGAGCGGACGGCGCAGGAGGTCGCACGATGCTGAGCGAGGTCGCCGACCGGGTGCACCGGATCGAGCACGCCTACGTCAACGTCTACCTCGTCACGGACGACGACGGTCAGGTGCTCGTGGTCGACACCGGGCTGCCCGCCACCTGGGACCTGCTGGGCCAGGCGCTCCGTGACCTCGGGCGGCGCCCTTCGGACGTCGCAGCGGTCGTGCTGACCCACGCCCACTTCGACCACACCGGCTCGGCCGCCGCGCTCCAGTCGCGCCTGGGCGTGCCGATCTGGCTGCACGAGCAGGACTCCACGATCGCCGCCCACCCGTACCGCTACGCCCACGAGAACGTGCGGGCGATGTACCCGGTGCGGTACCCGGCGTCGCTGCGCATCCTCGCTGCGATGGTCTCCGCCGGAGCGTTGCGGGTGCGCGGGGTCCAGGGGCTGCGTCACGTCGAGCCCGGTGAGACGCTCCCCGTTCCCGGCTCCCCCCATGTGATCTTCACGCCGGGTCACACCTTCGGGCACTGCGCCCTGCACCTGCCCGAGCGCGACGTCCTGCTCACCGGGGACGCGCTCGTCACGCTCGATCCGTACACCGGCAGACGCGGCCCGCAGATCATCGCCGGTGCCGCCACGGCCGACAGCTCCCAGGCGCTCGTCTCGCTCGACCGCCTGGTCCCGTACGACTCGGGCGGCACGACGCTGCTGCCAGGACATGGCGAGCCGTGGACCGGTGGCGTGGGGGCCGCCGTCGAACGAGCCCGCGCGGTGGGCGCCCACTGAGCGCTGCGACGTCCGTGCCGTGGTACCCGGCCCGGCGACCGCACTGGCGCCGTCGGGTCAGCGCCGGCCCGTGCGGGCCGCGCGATAGGCGGGAGCCCGGAGTGCCGCGGCCCAGGGGTAGGTGCTGAGCGCACCCGGAGGGTGCTGGACCGGGTCGAGGCGTGGTGTCTCGACCCCGGTGGGCACGCCGCAGCGCAGCAGGCCGAGCCGGTACCACGGCCCTCCCGGGCGGCCGGAGAGCAGCACCAGCTCCGCACCGGCGAGCGATGCGGTCGTGGCTCCGCGGCGCCACCGACGGTCCGCGACCGCGGCAGCGAGCAGCACAGGTCGACCGTCGAGGTCCCGGAACGGCATGAGGGTGCCGAAGCCTCCCCCGAGCGGCCGGGTACGGGGTGCCAGCAGGAAACGGGTGACCGGGCCAAGGCCGGTCGCCGCGAGCAGGACGTCCTGGGACCGGCCGCCTGCTGTCCAGTGCAGCGCCAGCCCGAAGACGTCCGGGAGCGGAGCGGGCAGGCCGGCCGCGCGCGAGACGCGTACGGACACGGAGTGCGTGATGGGTGCCCCCAGCGCCTCGGCTCCCGGCGCCGCGGCGGCGTCGAGGTGCAGCGTCCCCGTGTACACCGAGCCGGCCGGGTGCAGGGGGCGCCGACGCCACCGCCGCGCCACAGCCGTGGCCGCGCCGAGCACGGCCCCTGCGGCCCGAGCGGAGCCAGGCGCCCGTCGTGCGGGTCCGGCACCCGGGCGGCCGAAAGGTCCGGTCGGTATGTCGTGCGACCCGAGAAGCAGCTCGTACGGACCCCGATACGCCATCGTTCGCACTATGACCCCCCGTCGCACCACCGAGCATCCAGGCTCACACCGCCACCGCCGAGTCGCACGCGGTCACTGAGTGTCGAACGAGGTTCGCCCTGCCGTGGGGCGGAGGACAGCCCTGGTTCATGACGGGGCGGCAGCGTGATGGCGGACCGGCCGGAGGGTCGGTTCGCGATCACGACAGGAGAACTCTGTGACCTCGACTGCCAACCGATCGACCACTCGCTCGCTCCGGACGCTCGGCCTGACCGGAGGTGGGCTCGCCCTCGTCCTCGCCGGCGCGCTGCTGCCGTCCGCCTCAGCGGCCCCCGGCGCCGGGCACAGCACGGGCCACGACACCGGGTCATGGGCCGAGTCGGCCTACCGTGGTGCCGTCGACGTGGTCCGTGGACCCGACGGGGACCAGCAGACGCTCGACGGTGTCGTCTTCGTCGACCGCGACCAGGACTCCGAGCAGGACCGCCACGAGCGGGGCCTGCGGGGCGTCACCGTCACGAACGGCCGCGACGTCACGACGACGGACCGCCGGGGCCGCTACGAGCTCCCGGTGTTCGACAACATGACGGTCTCCGTCACCCAGCCGCGCGGGTACCAGGTGCCGGTCGACGACGACAACGTCGCCCAGTTCTTCTACCACCACCTGCCCGAGGGCTCCCCGGAGCTGCGCTACGGCGGCCTCGAGCCGACCGGCCCGCTCCCGGACGAGGTCAACTTCCCGCTCGCGAAGAGCAGCCTGACCGCGTCGGCCGCGCAGCACTGCCTCATCGGCGGCGACATCCAGACGTACGACCTCGACGAGGTGGAGTACGCCCGCAACGGAGCGTTCGCGGACCTCGCCGCCCGGACCGACTACACCGGCTGCGGCGCGCTCTTCATCGGCGACGTCGTGGGCGACGACCTGTCGCTGTACCCGCAGACGCGTGAGCTCGTGAGCATGCTCAACGGCCCGGCGCGGTTCCTGCCCGGCAACCACGACCTCGACTTCGACGCCGCGAGCAGCGAGCACACGTTCGACACCTTCCGGGCCGCGCTCGGCCCGGAGTACTACTCCTACGACGTGGGCAAGGCGCACGTCGTCGCGCTGAACACCGTCGAGTACAAGGCGGGCACCACCTACACTGGCTCGCTCGACGAGCGTCAGCTCGAGTGGCTGCGCAACGATCTCGCGCGCGTGCCGCAGGACCGGCTGATCGTCGTCGCGGCGCACATCCCGCTCCTCGACTACGCCGACGAGGGCAGCAGCAGGCACCAGGTCGCGCAGGTCAAGGAGATCTACGAGCTGCTGGAGGGCCGCGAGGCGATCGCCCTGGGCGGTCACACGCACAGCATCGAGAACCTGCGCGCCGGCGACAGCCTGCAGGGCTGGTCCGACGTCCTCGGCGTCGACGAGCTGCCGTTCACCCACATCACGGCGGGCGCGATCTCCGGCGACTGGTACTCCGGCACGGTGCTGCCCGCCGGCTACCCGGCCGCGCTGCAGCGCGACGGCGGCCAGCCCGGCGTCCTGACGCTCGACATCACCGGGACCCGGGTCAAGGAGCGGTTCACCGTCCGCGGTGAGGACGACTCGCACCAGATGGCTCTGGGCGTGAACACGCCCCGTTACCGCGAGTGGTTCGCCGCCCACCGTTCCGACGTCGGCTCGGCGCCGGAGTACACGGACCCGCTCGTCGTCTCGCAGGCCGACCTGGCGGACACCACCTGGCTGACCACCAACTTCTGGATGGGGAGCACTGGCTCGACCGTCACGGCGGCACTCGACGGCGGCAAGGCCGTCGAGGCGGTCCGCACGCAGCCGATGCAGGGCGAGGGCCAGAAGGTCGGCGCCGAGTGGTCCGACCCGGTCGCGGTGCAGCAGCAGCTGGTGCACGGCGGCAGCGTCGCCGAGCGCTCCATGCACCTGTGGCGCCTCGAGCTGCCGGCAGACCTCGCCGTCGGCACGCACACGGCGGAGGTCACGGCCACCGACGTGCACGGGCGTGCGTTCACGGACATGCTGACGTTCGAGGTCACCGGCTGACCCGAGGCCGAGCGACGTCGGCCCGGGCCGGCGGTACCCGATGGGGAAACCCTGTCGTGGTGCCGCCGGCCCCGTCCAAGAGGTCAGCCGGTTGGTTCGGCGTCCTGGACGAGCCTCATCGACACGAGCTCGGTGAATCCGGCGCGTCGCGCGAATCGCACCCTCCGACGCTTGTACACCGTGAAGCCGAGCTTCGTGTAGAGACCGAGGGCCGGCGCGTTGTTGTCCTTGATGTCCTCGAGCACGTACTCGCGATACCCCGGGTGCGCCAGAAGATGACGCAGCAGCGCGGTCGCGACGCCGCGGCCCTGGTAGGCGGGCTCGGTGGCGACGAACCCGATCTCGGCGAGCCCGGGCCGTGCACCGTCGGAGGCACCCATGAACCAGCTCCGGATCACCCCGTAGCCGAGCAGCCCGCGCGCGAGCCCGAGGTGGCGACGGATCTCCCGGCGACGCGGCGCGAACAGCATCTGGTCGCCCTCGGTGAACGAGGCAAGGCCTGCGGGCTTCCCGTCGACGAGCACGACGTAGAAGCGATCCAGCAGCAGCATGTGCTCGAACGCGTCGGCCAGCTTGTCCGTGTCGCGCGAGAACGCGACGAAGTCCTCCGCGAAGCTGCGCACGTAGACCTCGGTGATCCGGCGCCGGTATGCCTCGCCGAGCACATCGCCCCGTTCGACCACGAACATCGTCTCGGCCATCCGTTCACTCCGCTCGTCACGCGTCGGTACGACTCGACCCTATGGGCTGGCGGGCCCGCCGCGGGAGCCTTGCCGAGCCGTTCAGGGCGCTGGCCCGGCCGGCGACCCGGATCAGCCGACGGCGTTGATGACGCCGCTGATGACGACCGCGGTGACCGTCGTCCAGCCGATGATCGCGAGCGCCTGCCAGATCAGGATGCGGGCCTTGCCCACGCCGGAGGCGGCGAGCATCGTGGCGGTGAAGTGCGTGGGCAGCAGCAGCGGGCCGAGCAGGCTCACCCCCGGTACCCCGTAGCGCTCGTAGGCGCGCTGGAACTTCGCCCGGCGCGCGGAGCCGCGGGAGTCGTCCGTCCTCGCGCCCGGCGGCAGCTCCAGCGTGGACCCGCCGCCGACCGGGACGCCGTCCCGGGCCAGGACCTTTTCACGGTGCCGGGTCACGACGGCGTTGCGCGCACCGGAGCTGAGCAGCACCAGGGCTGCCACGACGAGGAAGTTGCCGGCCATCGCGGCGACGGCGGCGACGACCGGGTTGATGCCGCCGAGGATGCCGATCGCCGCGCCGCCCTCGCCCTCGATGAACGGGATCGCCCCCGCGGCCGCGACGATCAGCGGCTGCACGAGCTCGGGCACCTGCCCGACGAGGTCCTGGAGGGTGTCGGTGAGACTCATGGTGTGCTCCTGTGGGAGAGGGTGCCGGGGTGAGCCCCCGGCGATGACCCCAGTCCACAGGTCGGGCAGGCTGCGCAGAAGTGCCCGCGTGTCACCGCTTCCCGGGTACCCCGCACACCGCATCCATGACATGTGTCATGCCCGTAGCCTGGGCGGATGAGCAGCCAGGCCGAACGCGCCGCCGCCGCGTCCGCGGCGGCACAGGCCCACAGCACGCTGCGGCTCACCCGGGGCATCAGTGCGACCTGGTGGTATGTGGCCGTGGCCGTCGGGCTCTTCGAGGCGATGGTAGTTCTCTTCGCGATGAGCGCCCTCGGCGAAGGTGGCTCCAGCGACGTCGCGGTCGCCGTCGTCGGGATCGTCGGGCTGCTGTGGTGGGCCGCGACCCTGGTTCCCCTGGCCGACTACCGGCACCGGACGGAGGCCGCGCCGTTGCTGGTCTGGCGGCGCCACCTGGTGCCCCTGGTGATCGGCGCGGCGTACGGGCTCACGGCCGGCGTCGCCACCGGGACCTGGTTGCTGGCCGTCCTGCCCCTGACCCAGGTGGTCATGCTGCTGAACTGGCCGCCGGGCGTGCGGTTCCGGGTGGTGCTGGCCGCGACCGCCCTGCTCGTCGGGCTGGCCGTGGTCGACATCAACTCGACCCTCGGGATGGACAGCGGCCCGAGCTGGTACCAGCTGATCTTCTTCGCCGTCGCCCTTCCGGTCATGAGCGTCTCCTCGCTGTGGTGGTGGGACGTGCTCGTCACGCTCGACCGGGCCCGCGCCTCGGAGGCGAAGCTCGCGGCGACCCAGGAGCGGCTGCGGCTCGCGACCGACGTGCACGACCTGCAGGGTCACCACCTCCAGGTCATCGCCCTCCAGCTGGAGCTCGCCGAGCGGCTCATGCCAGGAGACCCCGGGGCGGGCATGGAACAGCTGCGCGCCGCACGCGCCAGCGTGGACGACGCCCGACAGGGAACACGCGACCTGGCCACGCGCTTCCGCTCCGTCCCGCTGCGCGACGAGCTCGCCAACGCGGTGGACCTGCTGCGTGCCGGGGGCATGCGGGCAGAGGCCGCGGTGGACCCGGATGCGTCGCTGGCGCCGGCTGCGGCCCTCGGGCCTGTCATCCGCGAGACGACGACGAACGTGCTGCGCCACGGTGGCGGCAGGTGGGCATGCCTCTCCCTCGCGCTCTCGGACGGGTCGTGGCGCTACGAGATCTCCAACGACCTCGCCGCCGACGTCCCGGAGAGCACCGGCGGTTCGGGCCTGGAGGGCGTTGCCCGACGTGCGGCGGAGGCGGGCGGGGATCTCGGGGTGCGGCGCGAGCGCGACACCTTCACCGTGGTCGTCACGGTCCCTGCCGGAGAGACGGTCCCTGCCGGAGAGACCGTCCCTGCCGGAGAGGTGGACCTCGGATGATCCGGGTGCTGCTCGCCGATGACGAGGGGATGATCCGGTCCGCTCTGGCCGCGCTCCTGCGGCTGGAGGCGGACATCGAGATCGTGGCGGAGTGCGCCGACGGCGCGGAGGCCGTCGCCGAGGCCGAGCGCGTCAGGCCGGACGTCTGCCTGCTGGACCTCGAGATGCCGTACCTGGATGGCGTGCAGGTCGCCGAGCGGCTGAACCGCACCCTGCCCACGAGGTGCGTGATCGTCACCCGCCATGCCCGACCGGGCGTCCTGCGGCGCGCACTGGCTTCCGGGGCCGCCGGATTCCTGCCCAAGTCCCGTGGCGCCGACGAGGTCGCGTCCGTCATCCGCCGCGTGGCCGCGGGCGGGCGGTACATCGATCCCGAGCTCGCCGCCGACGCGCTGAGCGACGAACGCTCACCGCTGACCGACCGCGAGCTGGACGTGCTGCGCGCCGGCCGGCACGGCGAGACGACACGCCAGATCGCGCGCACCCTGTCGCTCGCGCCGGGCACGGTGCGCAACCACGTCTCGGCCGTCCTGGGGAAGCTGTCGGTCGGCACCCGCCAGCAGGCGGTGCTGGTCGCGGAGGAACGCGGCTGGATCTGACGGGGCCGCGTGCACGTCGCTGCGGACGGCCAGGACCGACCCGCTCTCGCGACTATGGTGTCGGCCATGACAGTGCCCGCAGTCATCCCGATCGCTCACGTACCGGGCTACCGCACGGACACCATCGGCCGGTTCGGCGGCGGCCAGTTCCTCGCCGGTGGCACGTACGCGTACCGGCAGGGCTACGACCACACGTGGGGTTCGCCCGAGGACCACCACCTCCTGTTCGCCGTGCTGCACACGTTCGACCACGACGGCCACCATCTCGACTCGGACATCTGGCGCGCGGGAACGTGGCGTGAACAGATCCGGCTGTGGGACTCTGATCCGGAGAACGCTCCGTTGACGAGGACGGACGCTCGGTTGACACGTCTTCTCGACGCCCTGCCCGAGCGCAGGTACACCAACATCGCGATCCGGCCGTTCGAGGTCGTCTTCGACGGCGTGCTCTTCGGGCTCGTCGTCGAGCAGCACGACGAGAACGAAACCGAAGACGACTGGGCAGAGCTCTATCCGGACCAGCTCGGATTCCACGAACCCTGGAACGGCTCGTACGACACGTGACGTCCGCGGCCGAGCCACCTGGCCCTGGCCCTGGCCCTGAGCGTGCGGTCACCCCTACACTGGCGACGGCTTGGTTGAAACGATGCAATGGAGCAACCCTCTCAACCCGGACGATCGACGACGATCGCTACGCCTGGAGGCGCCATGACCCTGGACCGCAGACTGTTCCTGAAGACCGCCGGCGTCGCGTCCACCGCCGCCGCACTGCCAGCCGGTGCCGCCGCCGCGGCGGAGGAACCCCGACACGGGGGTCTCGGCACCGTGCGGCTGGACGACCCGCTCGTCGAGAAGAAGACCAGCCCGCTCGGGATCGACGTCGACCGCCCCCGGTTCTCGTGGACCGTCGAGTCGAACCGGCGCGGCGTCGAGCAGAAGTCCTACCGGGTGCGCGTCAGCACCCGCGGGCCGCGCCCTCGCGAGGTGTGGGACAGCGGCGTCGTGCCGTCCCGCGAGTCGGCCAACGTCGAGTACGAGGGCCCCCAGCTCCGCGCCGCCACGGACTACACCTGGCGGGTGGACGTGGCGACCACGCACGGGACCAGCACGACGACGTCGGACTTCCGCACCGGGCTGTACGCGGACGGCGACTGGGCCGGCGCGGAGTGGATCGGCAACGAGCGCCGCTCGGACGAGGTCACCGACCTGACGTTCGACGGCGCCTCCTGGATCTGGCTGGCGGAGGGCGCGCTGCCCGACCAGGACCGGGCCTTCCGGCGCACGCTGACCGCACCGGACGGCACATCTGCGGTGCAGGCCGAGGTCCTGATCACCGCCGACGACTCCTTCACGCTCTGGGTGGACGGCGCCGAGGTCGGCAGGACCGAGCCGGTCGAGAACGGCTGGCAGGGCTCGCGCTTCTACGAGGCGGACGTGTCAGGGAGCTCCACGGTCGTCGCCGTGCGGGGCACGAACGACGCCGTCAGCGCGGGAGCGGTGCTCGCCGTCGTGCGCGTGACCTACTCCGACGGGACCACGTCGACCCACGCGACCGGGAGCGACTGGACGGCCGCTACCCAGTTCCCCGAGGACTTCGCGCGGCCGGACCTCGACGACTCCGGCTGGGACCAGGCCGTCGAGCTCGCGCCCTACGGCTCAGGGCCGTGGGGCACCGGGGTACGGCGGCCGACGCTGCAGCCGCTGCCCGCGCCGCTGCTCCGGAAGGAGCTGACGGTCGGGCCGCGCCTCGAACGCGCCACGCTCTACCTGGCCGCGGGCGGGTACGCGGACGTGTCGCTGAACGGCAAGCCTGCCGACGACCACGTGCTCTCGCCAGGGTTCGCCGACTACGACGACACCGTCCAGTACACCGCGGTCGACCTGACACGGAGGCTGCGCCGCGGCCGCAACGCGCTGGGCATCGAGCTGGGCCGTGGCTTCTACGGGATGACCGGCGGGAACGTGTGGCGGTGGCAGTCGCCGCCGTGGCACGACGAGCCCGTGGTGCGCGCGGTGCTGCACCTGGAGTACGCCGGGGGCGGCGTCGAGCAGGTCGTCACGGACGCGACCTGGCGGGTCCACGACGGGCCGACGGTGTTCGACGACCTCTACGGCGGCGAGGCCTACGACGCGCGCCGTACCCTGCCCGGCTGGGACACGGCCGGGTTCGACGACGGCGAGTGGGCGGCCGCCTCCGTGGCGACCGGCCCGCAGGGCGTCCTGGTCAACCAGCGCCAGCAGCCGATCAAGCTGATGGAGTCGCTGCCCGCCGTCGAGGTCGCCGAGCCGGAGCCCGGCGTCTACGTGGTGAAGTTCCCCCGGGTGCTCGCGGGCTGGGTGCGGTACACCGCGACCGGTCCCGCCGGAGCGACGATCCGGGCCGCTCACGGCGAGAAGCTCACCGCCGACGGTCGCGTGAACATGAGCAACAACGGCGGGTTCCAGGCCGGGTTCCAGACCGACCGCTTCACGCTGGCCGGGGTCTCGTCGGGCGGGTCACCGGAGCCGGAGACGTGGGAACCGCGCTTCTCCTACAAGGGCTTCCAGTACCTCGAGGTCACCGGCTGGCCGCAGGACGGCCCGCCGCCGCTGTCGGCGTTCACCGCGCAGGTGGTGCACACGGCCGCCGAGGAGACCGGGACGTTCGACAGCTCCAGCGAGATCATGAACCGGACCCACCGGGCCGTGATCGACACGCTGAAGAACAACATCCACGGCATCCCCACCGACACGCCGATGTTCGAGAAGAACGGCTGGACCGGCGACGCCGCCGTCGGCGCCGAGATGTTCCTGACGAACCTCGACGTGCACGAGCTGTTCGCCAAGTGGCTGCGTGACGTGCACGAGACCAGGGACGCCCAGGGCCGGCCGCTGGTGATCGCGCCCAGCTCGGGCGACTGGGGCGAGTGGGGCGTGTGCCCGCCGTGGCACGCGGCGTACGTGATGATCCCCTGGTGGCTCTTCCAGTACGGCGGGGACAAGCGGGTGCTGGCCGAGTGCTACGACGGGATGAAGACGTACGTCGACCTGGAGTTCGACCGGTCCCAGGGCGGCATCGTCCCCGACGCGCGGCTCGGTGACTGGGTCAGCCCCGAGGCGAGCCCCGCGGGCGGCAACGCGCCCGAGGACCTCCGGGTCTCCGCCACCGCCTTCCTGTACGCAATGACCACCTCCATGCGGCGCAGCGCCGGGTTCCTCGGCAAGGCGGCCGACGTCGAGCACTTCGCCCGGAACGCCGCGACGGTCAAGGCCGCCTTCAACGAGACCTTCCTCGACCGGGGTGCCGGGCACTACCGCGGGGACGGGGACCGGGGGTACCGGCAGACGCACAACGTGCTCGCCGTGGCCTTCGGGCTCGTGCCGGACACCGCGACGACGCGGCGGGTGGTGGGGAGCATCGTGGCCGACGTGCGGGCCAAGGGCACGACCCTCAACACGGGAGTGCTCGGCACCAAGTGGCTGCTGCCGGTGCTGACCCAGCACGGGTACGCCGACGTGGCCTACGAGCTCGCCGTGCAGACCAGCTACCCGAGCTGGGGCTACATGATCGAGAACGGCGCCACCTCGATGTGGGAGCACTGGTCGCTGGAGGCACGCTCCTACGGGCACTACTTCCTCGGCACGGTGGACGACTGGTTCTACCAGCACGTAGCGGGCATCCAGGCGTCGCCCGACACCGGCTACCGGGACGTCACCATCGCCCCGGCCGTCACCGAGCACCTGGACCGGGCGAAGGCGGCCATCCGGACGCCGTTCGGCCGGGTCGCGAGCGAGTGGCGACGCACCAGCGGCAGGCTGCGACTCACCGTCACCGTCCCCGTCGGGGCGACGGCGACGGTTCGGGTGCCCACCGGTGATCCCGACGCCGTCACGGAGCGGGGCCGTCCGCTGTCGGACGCGGAGGGCGTCACGGGTGTGTCGGCCGAGGACGGGGCGGTCGTGGTCCGGATCGGGTCGGGTAGGTACACCTTCGTGGCATAGCGACCGGCCGACCCCTACATCGTGCACGCGACACGCCGACGAAGACGTGCACGCTGTAGGGGTCGGGGGTCTGCCGCTCGCCGCTCAGCCCTGGCGCAGTGCCGAGCGACCCGCGAAGCGCGCGGCGTCCCCCAGCTCCTCCTCGATGCGGATCAGCTGGTTGTACTTCGCCGTGCGGTCGGAGCGGGAGAGCGACCCGGTCTTGATCTGACCGCAGCCGGTCGCCACCGCCAGGTCCGCGATGGTGGTGTCCTCCGTCTCGCCCGACCGGTGCGACATGACGACCGTCCAACCCGCCTCGTGGGCGGTGGTCACAGCGGCCAGCGCCTCGGTGAGCGTCCCGATCTGGTTGACCTTGACCAGGACCGAGTTGCCGGCCCCCGTCCGGATGCCCTCGCGCAGCAGCGCCTCGTTGGTGCAGAACACGTCGTCGCCGGTGAGCTGGCAGCGGTCGCCGACGCGGGCGGTCAGGTCCCGCCAGCCGTCCAGGTCGTCCTCCGCCATCGGGTCCTCGATGGAGATGACCGGGTAGGCGTCGATCAGCCCCACCAGGTAGTCGGCGTGCTCGGAGGGTGTGCGGCGCACGCCCTCGCCCGCGTAGTCGTACACGCCGTCGCGGAAGAACTCCGACGTCGCTGGGTCCATGACCAGGCCGATGTCGGTGCCGGGCCGGTAGCCGGTGCGCTCGATGGCGGCCAGCACGAAGTCGAGCGCCTCCTCGGCGGTGCGCAGCGCCGGGGCGAAGCCGCCCTCGTCGCCGACGCCCGTGGAGTGCCCGGCGGCCAGCAGGTCACGGCGCAGGGTGTGGAAGACCTCGCTGCCCATGCGGACCGCTTCGGCGAACGTGGCCGCGCCCACCGGCGCGATCATGAACTCCTGGAAGTCCAGCGGGTTGTCCGCGTGGGCACCGCCGTTGACGATGTTCATCATCGGCAGCGGCAGCAGGTGCGCCTCGGCGCCGCCGAGGTAGCGGTAGAGGGGCTCGTGGTGGGCCGCGGCGGCGGCCTTCGCGGCGGCGAGCGAGACACCGAGGACCGCGTTGGCGCCGAGCCGGGCCTTCGTGGCGGTGCCGTCGAGGGCGATGAGCGTGGCGTCGAGGCCGGCCTGGTCCGTCGCGTCCTGACCGCGCACGGACGCCGCGATCTCCCCGTTGACGTGGGCCACCGCCCGGTCGACACCCTTGCCGTGCCACCGTGCGGGGTCTCCGTCGCGCAGCTCGACGGCTTCCCGGGCACCGGTGGAGGCGCCGGAGGGGACGGCGGCCCTGCCGAGCGAGCCGTCCGCCAGGACGACGTCGACCTCGACCGTTGGGTTGCCCCTGCTGTCGATGATCCTCCGGGCCATGACGGTCTCGATGGTGGTGCGGGCGGTTCCGACTGCGTTCGCGGACATGGGAGTTCCTTCGCGTTGTCGTGTGCCTGGCCCTGGCTGCGACGACGCTGGCGCTGAGCCCGACGACGGCAAACCCTACAGCAAGCCTGTGCAGCCTGACTGTGCAGATCGCCTGCACAGATCGCCTGAACAGACTGGCTGGCCAACGGGTAAAGTGCCCTATGCCCTCCTCGCAAGCCGCCGCCATCGCCGCCGACCTGCGCACCGCGATGGGCAAGCTGAGCCGGCGCGTCAAGCACGAGGACCGCATCCCGCTGGGTCAGGTCGCCGTGCTGGGTGTGCTCGACCGTGACGGCGCCATGACCACCAGCGATCTCGCCGCCGATCAGCGCGTGCGCCCCCAGTCGATGGCCCGGGTGGTGGGACTGCTCATGGACCAGGGCCTGATCACCCGCCGCGCGCACCCGACGGACGGCCGCAAGTCCCTGGTCGACCTGTCGGAGGCGGGCCGTGCCGCGCTCGAGGCGGAGCGCGGCCGCAGGGCCGGCTGGCTCGCGCAGGCCATCGAGGCCGAGCTCACGGACGAGGAGCGGGCACTGCTGGCCCGGAGCACGGCCCTGCTGGAACGCCTCGCCGCGCGCTAGCCATCCACGGCTCCGGGCCGGTCAGCACCTCACTTGAAGCCGGCGTTCTTGATCGACTCCACGATCTGGCGCTGGAAGAAGAAGAACATCAGCAGCGTGGGCAGGGCGGCGACCGTCGCCGCGGCCAGCACGTAGTTCCAGTCTCCCGCGTACTGCTGCTGGAACGTCGCGATGCCGAGCTGGACCACGCGGAGGTCCGGGTCCGAGGTGATCGTCAGCGGCCACACGAACGAGTTCCAGTTGGCCAGGAAGAAGAACACCGCGAGCGCCGAGAGGATCGGTCTCGACAGGGGCAGGATCACACTGCGGTAGATCCGCCAGTAGCTCGCGCCGTCGACGAGGGCCGCCTCCTCCAGCTCGGCCGGCAGCGACACGTAGAACTGGCGCAGCAGGAAGATCCCGAACGCGTTGAAGATGGCGGGGACGATGAGGCCGGCGTAGCTGTCGACGAGCCCGAGGCTGCGCACCACCACGAAGGTCGGGATGAGGATGACGGGCAGGCTCACCAGGAGCGTCGAGAAGATGAGCAGGAAGATCGTGTCGCGGCCCTTGAACTTGAGCCGTGCCAGTGCGTACGCGGCCATCGAGTGGAACCACAGCGCGAGCACGGTGACCGTGGCGGACACGATGAAGCTGTTGAGCATGTAGCGCAGGAACGGGACCTGCGTGAAGACGTACCGGTAGTTGTCCAGGGTGGGGTCGGCAGGCAGCAGCGACGCGCTGTTGACCTCGGCCGCCGTCTTGAACGAGCCGGTGACCATCCACACCAGCGGGAAGATCGTCAGCAGCCCGAGGACGATCCCGAGGATCATCAGTGCGACGCGCGGGCGGCTCCACCGGCTGTCCTGGCGGCGGCGTCGTGCCTGCGGCCGGGTTCTGGGCAGGGTGTCAGTCATTGTCGAACCGTCCTCCTCGGGTCACGGCGAACATGAGCGCCGACCAGGCGAGCAGGACGACGACCAGCACGGAGCCGATCGCGGCGGCGTAGCCGAGCTCGCCGAACAGGAAGGCCTGCTCGTAGACGTAGAAGATGAGCAGCGTCGTCGAGCCCGCCGGTCCGCCGCCGGTGAGGACGAACACGAGGTCGAGCCCGCCGGTGATGACGCTGACCGTGGCGGTGACGACGACGAAGAAGCTGGTCGGGCGCAGCAGGGGCAGGGTGATGGTCCGGAACCGCTGCCAGGCGTTGGCGCCGTCGATCCGCGCGGCCTCGTAGTACTCGCCGGGGATGTCCTGGAGGCCGGCCAGGAAGATCACCATGTAGTAGCCCATCTGGAACCACACGGTGATGACTACGACGGTGCCGAGCGCGAGGTTCGGCTCACCGAGGAACGCGAGGTCGTTCATGCCGACGGCGCCGAGCAGGCGGCTGACCACACCGGTGCGCTCCGAGAGCATGAACTCCCACACCATCGCCACGACCACGAGGCTGATGACGTAGGGCACGAACAACGCGCTGCGGATGGCCCCGACGAACGGGATGCGCTGCTGCACGAGCAGCGCGAGGGCCAGGCCGACGACGAAGATCGCGGGGACCACGCCAACGAGGTACAGGAGCGTGATCCGCACGCTGCTCCAGAACTGCGGGTCGCCCACCATGCGGACGTAGTTGCCGAGGCCGATGAACTCGAACGAGCCGAACCCGTCCATGCGGAAGAAGCCGAGCACGACCGCGAGGACCATGGGCACGACGACGAAGACGAGCAGCCCGAGCGAGTCGGGCAGGAGGAACCAGAACGCCGCGCGGCGCTGCCGTCGCCCCTGGGTCGCCTTGCCGGTGCCGGCTGCACCGCCGGACCCGACCCGGGCACGGCCGGCCGTGCGTGAGACGGTGACTGCGCTCATAGGAACGTCCCTCCCTCGTAGGTCTCCAGGTAGCTCTCGATGGCGGCCTGCGCAGTGGCCGCCTGCCGTGCGGGGTCGGCCCCGCCGAGCATCGAGTTCTGGATGGCGTTGGAGACGGCCTTGTAGATCACCGGCGGATAGCGTGGCTCGCCGCGCCCGGTCGGCAGGATCTCGTCGCGGAACTGCTGCAGCACCGGGCTCTCGAAGGCGCCGGAGTTTCCGATGGCCTCGGTGACGGACCGGCGGGCGGGCACGTTGCCCTTTGCCACGCCGTTCCACTCGACGGCGGCGCCGATCGACTCCTTCGACATGGACCCCATGACCTCGACGGCGAACCGGGCGGCGGCCTCGGGATCGCGTCCGCGGCTGTTCACCACCCAGGCCCAGCCGCCGAGGGCGGTGATGGACTCTCCTCCGGCGGGTGCCGGGAGCCGGAAGATCCCGTACGGGTGGTCCGGCGCGTTCTGCCGCATGGCCTCGACCTGCCAGACGCCGGTCTGCCACATCGCGGCGTACCCGTTGCTGAAGGCTCCGACGAGGTCGCCGCCGGCGGGCAGCGTGCGGGGCGACGCCCCGGACAGGACGGCGTCGCGGTACAGCCCGAGCGCCTGCACCCCGGCGTCGGAGTCGATCGCCGGACGCTGGGTGCGCGGGTCGACGACGTCGCCACCGCCCTGCCACACCCACGGGTAGAAGGTGAAGTTCTGGTAGTAGCTCGGCGTCGTGTCGAGCACGAGGCCGGCTCGCTGGCCGCCCTTGAGGCGTCGGCCCAGCTCCAGCATCTCGTCCCACGTCGTGGGGAGGTCGCCCTCGGACAGGCCTGCCTCCTCGAACGCGGGGACGTCGTAGAAGATGGCGAGTGGCTCCTGCTCCATCGGCAGCCCGTAGATCTTGCCGCCGACGATGCGGGTGGCGAGCGCGTCCGGGTAGAAGTCGTCGATCGCCTCCTGCGTCATGTACGGCGTCAGGTCGGTCAGGACGCCGCCGTTGTAGTACCGCAGGAAGTCCCCGGGCGAGATGAGGAATACGTCCGGCCCGTCACCCGAGGCGAACGCGGTCGTCAGGCGCGTGTTGGTGGGGTCCGTGTAGGCGGGGATGTACACCATGTCCACGGGCCGCTCCCCCGCGTCCGCCCAGCGCCGGGTCGCGTCGAGGAACCACTGGCTCTGGGCGACGAGGTTCGGGTCCTGCTGCGGCGCCGGGGCGTACTGCTGCCAGAACTGCAGCGGTCCGGCGCCCGCGCCGGAGCCGGGCGCACAGCCCGCCGTCGCCCAGGCCACGCCGAGACCGCCCGCGGCCGCGGCACCGAGCCGGAGCACATCCCGGCGGCTGATCTGTCGTCTGCTCATGGTGGGCCTCCGCGGACGGGTCAGAGCACCTCGAGCGCGTCGGCGCCGGGGGTCTCCGGACGTCGCGCGGTCGGGCGGTCGAGGTAGAAGTAGGCGGTCGAGGCGAGGTCGTCGTGCAGGGGCAGGTAGCGGTGCCCCGAGCGCCAGCCCAGGGCCTGCACGTCGACGGTCAGGCCCGACGCGAAGTGGATGGGGTCCGCCACGTGCCAGCGGTACATGCCGAACCGCTGCTGCGACCGGTACAGCCCGTCGGGCCGCAGGATCTGGTGCAGGCCGAGGTAGGGCGTCGTGAACGCGGTGTACCCCGACCCGGGCACGTCGAAGTTCCAGGCGCCACCGAAGTAGTCCTCGGTGCCGGTGCCGCAGATCGTCGGGAACCCGCCGCCCGCGCCGACGTCGCCGTCGGGCCCCGCGTCGCCGTCCAGGTAGAACTTGACCTCGCCCTCGCCCCACCAGCCGGAGCTGTTGACGCCCCACGCCAGGTAGGTGCCGACGTAGTGCCCCTGCCCCTCGATCCCCGTGAGGATGGGATGCGTCGTTCGGTCGGGCAGCGGGTTGCTGCGCCGCCACTGGGCGTGCAGGTAGCCCGCGTCGTCGCCGGCCGCCCCGGCGCCGGTCTCGTAGGTCACCTGGTAGTAGACGACGGCGGTCTCGGGACCGAGGTTCTCGACCGTCAGCCGCGCCCCCTCGCGGAAAGGCATCGGCCAGTAGCTGTTGAACCCGCCGTGCGGGTTGACGGCGACCATCGCCGAGCTCAGCTGGGCGAACTCGCCCCAGCCCTGACCGAAGAAGTCGCCGGCCGGCACCTCGACGGCCGGCTCGGCCGCGCCGTCCCAGTAGGCGCGCAGCAGGAGCGAGCGCCAGTGGTCGGTGTGCGTGGTGAGCCAGACGTGGGTGATGCGCCCCGGCCCCTCGATCCGCGCCAGGTCGAACGTCTCGCCGGCGGGGACCTCGACGCTCGGCGAGACCTTCCACCCCTGGCCCAGGTCGCGGGCGGGGCCCGCCCCGGTCCCCTCGACGGCGCGGCCGGCGCCGCCCTTCGTACCGCTGAAGTTCTCGGGGCTGATCGATCGGGTGGCGACCGGGCGCAGCGCTGCGACGTCGGTGCGGAACATGTCGTGTCTCCTTCGACAGGACTCGGGGTACGCCACGGCACCGGCGGACGGGTCGTGGTGTAATCGATTACAGGGGAGGCTAGGTCCGGGCCACTGGAGTGTCAACCCCCACCCAGATCGCCCTCGCGTAGGGTGTCCGCGTCACCAGGAGGGGCGAGATGACGAGGATCAAGGACGTCGCGGCGCTGGCCGGGGTGTCGACGGCGACCGTGTCGCGAGTGCTCAACGGCATGACCGTGACCCCAGACCTGGAGTCGGCGGTCCGCCGCGCCGTCGACGAGCTGGGCTACACGCCCAACCGGACGGCCCGCTCCCTGCGCCGCCGGCACTCCGAGGTCATCGCGCTCGTCCTGCCCGACATCGAGAACCCGTTCTTCACGTCGCTCGCTCGCGGCGTCGAGGACGTGGCCCGCACGGCAGGCCTGTCGGTGGTGCTGTGCAACACCGACGAGGACGTCGAGACGCAGGAGCACTACCTGCGGATCGCCGACGACGAGAACATGGCGGGCGTCGTCGTCGCCCCCGCCGGCCCGTCCCCGTTCCTCGCCCGGCTCGCCGAGCGGCACCGCGCCGTGGTCGTCGTGGACCGAGCGGTCCCCGACGACGTCGACCAGGTCCTGTTCGACAACGTCGACCTCGGTCGCCGCGCGGCCCGTACGCTCGTGGACCAGGGGCACCGCCGCATCGCGTGCATCACCGGACCCCGGGAGACCCCGACCGCCACGGCTCGTGCCGACGGCTGGCGCGAGGCGCTCCGGACGGCCGGCCTGCCCGCGTCGGACGAGCTCCTGGTCCACGCCAACTACCGCGTCGACGGCGGCGAGACGGCGATGGCCCAGCTGCTGGCCGCGGCCCACCCCCCGGACGCGGTGCTGGCCACGAACAATCTCGTCGGCGTCGGCGCGCTCCGCGTGCTGGCCGCCGGTGAGGGACCGCACGCCCAGCTCGGGATCATCGGCGACCTGCCGTTCGCCACCTCCCGGATAGACGACACCTTCCTGCTGCGACTGCACCCCCGCGAGATGGGGCTCACGGCCGCGCGGATGCTCGTCGCCCGCATCCGCGGCGAGGCGGGGCCGGCCCAGCGGGTGATCCAGCCGTCCCGCCCCGTCATGCTGGGCAGCACCCCCTCCTGACACCCCCGACCGCCACCGCCGAGCCCGGCCCCGGGCGCACGCCCCTTGCGGCTGTAATCGATTTCTGCCACAGTGACCGACACCAACGCCCCGCGCCCCGAAGGAGCAGCCTCGTGACCACTCCCACCTACGCCGTCCCCACGCTCCCCCGGCCGGCCGACGCGCCGGAGCGCACCGCCTACCTCGTCGCGTCCGGGGACCTGCGCGAGTCGGCGAACGTCGCCGGCTGGCCCACCCAGCTCGGCCTCGAGCGCGTCCTCACCGACGCGTTCGCCGCCCACGGCTGGACGGTCCAGCGCGCCAACGACGTCGACCCCGCGACCGGGCACGGGTTCATCAGCAGCCAGCGCATGGGGCTCGACGTCTTCCGCGACATCCCGCCGGACGCACCGCTCGTCGTCGCGGAGGCCGTGTGGCAGTACAGCCACCACGTGCTCGCGGGCCTGCGCACCCACCGCGGCCCGATCCTCACCGCCGCGAACTTCGCCGGCGACTGGCCGGGCCTCGTGGGGCTGCTCGGGCTCAACGCCGGCCTGACGAAGATGGGCAAGGACTACTCGACGGTGTGGACCGTCGACGGCACCGACCATTGGTTCCGCGACGCGATCGCGCAGTGGGTCGCCACGGGCCGCATCATCCACGACGACAGCCACGTGCACGCGCTGCCCCCGCTGCCCGGCACGCCCGAGACGGAGCTCGGCGAGGCGCTCGCCGCCCAGCTCCTCACCGAGAAGGCGATCATCGGCGTGTTCGACGAGGGCTGCATGGGCATGTACAACGCCATCATCGACGACGAGCTGCTGAACGGGATCGGTATCTACAAGGAGCGCCTGTCGCAGTCGGCGCTGTGGGCCGAGATGCAGCGGGTCGGCGACGCCGAGGCGGACGAGGTACAGGCGTGGCTCACCGACGCCGGCATGACGTTCCGCCTCGGCACCGACGAGGCCACGGAGCTCACGCCGGCGCAGCTGCGCTGGCAGCACAAGATGTACGTCGCCGCGCTCCGCATCGCCGACGACTTCGGGCTGGACGCCGTCGGCATCCAGTACCAGCAGGGGCTCAAGGACCTCTCCCCCGCGTCCGACCTCGCCGAGGGGCTGCTGAACAACGTGCAGCGCCCGCCGGTCCGGTCTCGCGACGGCGAGCGGGTGCTGTGGGACGGACAGGCGTTCCCGCACTTCAACGAGGCCGACGAGGGCGTCGCCGTGGACGCTCTCGTGACCAACCGGCTCTGGACCGCCATGGGCCTCGACCCGGCGACCACCCTGCACGACGTGCGCTGGGGCGAGGAGTTCGACGGGCAGTTCGTGTGGGTCCTCGAGATCTCGGGCTCCGTCCCCGCCTCACACCTCGAGGGCGGCTACGCCGGCGCCGAGGGCTGGCGCCAGGACCCCGTGTTCTTCCCTGCCGGCGGCTCGACCCTCAACGGCGTCTCCAGGGCCGGCGAGATCGTGTGGTCGCGCGTGTACATCGCGGACGGCCGCCTCCAGGTCGACCTCGGGCGCGCGTCCGCGGTCGCGCTCCCGCCCGAGGAGACGGCGCGCCGCAAGGAGGCCACCAACCCCGAGTGGCCGATCATGCACGCGGTGCTGCACGGCGTCTCGCGCGACCAGTTCATGGCCCGGCACAAGGCGAACCACCTCAACGTCGCCTACGCACCCGACGCCGGGACCGCTGACCGCGCCCTGGAGGCCAAGGCCGCGTTCTTCGCGGCGCTGGGGATGCCCGTGCACCTGTGCGGGGACACCTCGCTCACCCGCTGAGCCGCGACGCCGGCGAGGTCACGAGCTGACGGTCTGGCCGCCGTCGACGACCATCGCGCGACCGGTCGTGACCGATCCCAGGTCGGAGCACAGCCACAGCACGGCCGACGCGACGTCCTCTGGACGTGCCGTCCGAGCGACCGGTTCCTGCGCGACCACCCGGTCGTGCTCCTCCATCGTGCCGCCGGAGAACCTGCCCGCCATCGGGGTCTCGACTATGCCCGGACAGACCGCGTTGACCCGGATCCCCTGCCCCGCGTAGTCGAGCGCCGCCGACCTCGTCAGCCCGATGACCGCATGCTTCGCGGCCGCGTAGGCAGCCTGACCCCGGAGCCCGGCGACCCCTGCCCCCGACGAGGTGTTGACGATCGCGCCCCCGCCGCTCGCCCGCAGGAACGGGATCTCGTGCTTCATGCACAGGAAGACGCCGCGGAGGTCGACGTCCAGGAGTCGGTCCCAGTCGGCGTCGTTGATCTCGGCCAGCGGCGCGGGCGGCTGCTCGATCCCGGCGTTGTTGAACGCGACGTCGAGGCGCCCGAACGTCTCGATCGTCTGCCCCAGCGCGGAGGCGACGTCCTCCCCGCTGGTCACGTCGCACAGGAGCGAGAGCACCCGGCCCCCGTGCGCCGCGGCGAGCTGCTCGGTCTCCGCGTTGCCCTCCTCGTCGACGCCGGTGACCACCACGTCCGCCCCCTCGGCCGCGAACGCCACCGCGGTCGCGCGCCCGACCCCACTGCTCGCACCCGTGATGAAGACAACTTTTTCCGCGAAACGCCCACTCCCGCAATCATTCGTCATGCCGTCCACGGTAGGTCGTCAAGGACTACGGCGCCTGGTCTCCGGAGGCCCAAGACCCGGTCACGCCATGGTCTTGGGCCTCTGCGCACGACGACCGGAGCACGCGTCGGACGCCTACTCCGGGGCCGGCCCCATGGTCCGCAGGAGCCTCCCCATCTCGCTGTAGGCCTTGTTGCGGTAGTCCACCAGCGCCTTGACCTGCTCCGGCGTGTAGTCCCGGGTGAGCCCCCTACCGTTCTTCACGCCCTTGCGGTCGCCGGCCACTGCGTCCTTGATGAGGTCCGGCGTCGCGAGGCGCTCACCGAAGTTCTCCTCGAACGTGCGGAACCCGCCGGCGTACACGTCCAGCCCGGCCTGGTCCGCGATCGCGAACGGGCCGAAGAAGCCCAGCCGGAACCCGAACGTCGTGCGCACGACGGTGTCGATGTCCTCCGGCGACGCGATGCCCTCCTCCGCTATCGACATCGCCTCCTTCAGGAGCACGTACTGGAGGCGGTTGAGGACGAACCCCGGTACGTCGGCGACGAGCGCGCCCTGCCGGTCGGCCCGGGCCAGCAGCTCCCGCACCACCGGCACGACCTCCGGCGCCGTCCGCTCGCTCAGGACGAGCTCGACCCCCGGGATGAACGGGGCCGGGTTGGAGAAGTGCACGGTGAGGAACCGCTCGGGGTTCGTCACCGCCGTGACCAGCACGCGAGCCGGAATCGTCGAGGTGTTGCTCCCGATGATCGCGTCCGCGCGCGCCGCCGCCGAGATCCGGCCGAGGACGTCGTGCTTGACCTCGATCGACTCGAACACCGCCTCCTCGATGAAGTCGGCGCCCGCCACCGCCTCCTCGATCGACCCGGCGGTCCTCAGGTTGGCCCGGATGGTCTCCGTGGCGCCGGCGTCGTAGAGCCCGTCGTCCTCGAACTGCCGCGCTTCTGCGAGCAGCCGCGCGTACGCGGCTTCCGTCGCCTCCGTGGAAGCGTCGGCGATCGTCACCGGCAGGCCGGCGAGCGCGAACGACTGCGCGATGCCGCCGCCCATGTATCCGGTCCCCACGACGGCGACGGAGCTGATGGTCGTGACCATGATGTCCTCTCTGACAGGTGTGCTTGCTGGGTGGGCGGAAGGATCAGCCGCAGGACGCCGCCGTCGGCGCCGGATCGCTGCCCGCGGTGCCGGTCTCGATCTCCCCGATCGCGGCGACCTTCGGCGCGGACGCCGAGCCCGGGTCGAACCGGTAGCCCAGCCACTCGCGGGCCAGCCTGCGGGCCAGCTCGAGGCCGACGACACGCTGGCCGAAGCAGAGCACCTGGGCGTCGTTGGACAGCACCGCGCGCTCGACGGAGAAGGAGTCGTGCGCGGTCACGGCCCGGATGCCCGGCACCTTGTTCGCCGCGATCGCGACCCCCAGACCGGTACCGCAGACGAGCAGGGCGCGGTCGGCGTCGCCCGCCGCGACCAGCCGCGCCGCCGACGCCCCGACGTGGGGGTAGGCGGTGTGCTCGTCGATCGATACCCCGACGTCGACGACCGAGGCGACCCGTTCGTCCGCCTCCAGGTCGCGCTTCAGCGCTTCCTTGTACTCGTACCCGGCATCGTCCGAGCCGATCACGAGACGTAGACCGTCAGCCATCACGATTCCACCTTCCGGTTGGCGGGCGCGGGGACGCCGAGCTCGGCACCCGCCTCGCCCAGGATCAGGACGAGCGAGGTCGCCCCGGGGTCCGGGACCCCCAGGCTCTTGTCGCCGAGCACGCGTGCACGCCCGCGGCGGGCCGCGATGTGCTCGGTGGACGCCGCACCCTCGCGGGCGGCGAGCACGGTGGCCTGCCAGGCCTCGGCGGGCGTGGCGCCCTGGGCGGCGGAGCCGGCGAGCGCCTCGACCGCCGGGTGCAACGCGTCGACCAGCGTCTTGTCGCCGACCTGCGCGCCACCGACCTCCTGGATCTGGTCACGTGCCGCGGTGACACCGGCCACGAGCTGGCCGAGGGTGACCGGCGCGTCCGCCGGGAGCGCGTCGGCGAGCGCCAGCAGGCCGACGCCCCACAACGCCCCCGACGTCCCGCCGGCCCGGTCGGCCCAGGCATCGGCCGCGCGGCGCAGCACGGATGGTGCGTCGCCTCCGGCGTCCACCGCTGCGTCGGCGGCGTCGACCGCGGCGTCGATCCCGCGGCGCATGCCCCGGCCGTGGTCGCCGTCGGCAGCTACCGCGTCGAGGTCGCCGAGCATCTGCTCGGCGTCGTGCAGCGCGGCCTGGGCGCGGCGCAGGAGGCGGGTCACCATCCTGGCCGCTGCCGCGCCCTCCGCCGTGGCGGCCGGCACGAGCTCCGTCTCGGCGTCGGACGCGAGCTCGGCGGGCACGGTCCGGGGCGCGGGGCGCCAGCCGCCGTGCTGGAAGCCCGGCGTGTCGGCCGGCGCGAGCCACAGCGGTTCCAGCTCGTCGTCGAGCCACGTGACGGTCAGCGAGCAGCCGGCCATGTCGAGGCTCGTCACGTACTCGCCGACGAGCGGGGCCACGAGCCGCACCCCGCGTTCGAGCAGGAGGTCGTGCACGCTGTCCCAGAGGACGAAGAGCTCCTCGTACTTGACGTTGCCGAGTCCGTTGAGCAGCACGGCGGCACGGCCGTCAGCGTCGGCCGGGCGCTCGGCGAGCACCCGGTCGACCAGCTCGGCGGCCAGCGCGGCGGCCGTCGGCAACGGCTCCTCGCCGATGCCGGGCTCACCGTGGATGCCGAGCCCCCACCCGACCTCGCCGGGTTCGAGGCTGAACAGCGGGTGGTCGTGGCCCGGCAGGGTGCACCCGCCGAACGCGACGCCGAACGACTGGGTGCGCTCGTTCGCCCGGGCGGCGAGCCGGTTGACCTCGGCCAGGTCGGCGCCTTCCTCGGCAGCCGCGCCGGCGAACTTGAACACCACCAGGTCGCCCGCGACGCCGCGCCGCTCGGCTGCCCGCTCGGCGGGGGCTGACGCAACGTCGTCGGTCACCAGGAGGATGGTGACGTCGGTCCCCTGCGCCCGGAGACGGCTCGCCGCCGCACCGAAGTTGAGCACGTCGCCCGCGTAGTTGCCGAAGGTGACGAACACGCCGGCGCCCGCGTCCGCCGCCCGGCAGACGTCGATGACCTGGCGCGTGGACGGGGACGTGAAGATGTCGCCGCAGACCGCCGCGTCGGCGAGGCCGTCGCCGACCAGCCCGGCGAAGGCCGGGTAGTGGCCGGAGCCACCACCGACGACGACGGCGACCTTGCCGGGCCGGGTGCCTTCCACGCGGGCGATGCCGCCGGGGACGGAGCGGAGCCTTCCGGGGTGGGCCTTGACGAGACCGCGCAGTGCCTCTGCCACGAAGTCTTCCGGACGGTTGTGAACGTAGGTCATCTCACCTGCACCTTTGCTTGTGTGGACCGAAGACGATTCAGCGATTCAGCGACTCAGCGACTCAGCGACCGGCGCCGCGGAGCACGCCCCGGATGTAGTCGCGGTTGATGGCGGCGACACCCAGGCTGTCGGACCCGTAGTGCTCGCACACGAAGACGCCCTCGAACCCGAGCTCCAGCGCCTGGCGGATCACGGCGCGATAGTTCACGACGCCCTGCACCAGCGGTGTCGGGTGCGTGGCGTACGAGCCCGTCGCCGGGTCCTCGTCCCGCGTGTAGTTCTTGATGTGCCAGAAGTTCGTCAGCGGCAGGACCTTCTCGAACATCGTCGGGATGTCCTCGATCGGCCGGTGCAGGCGCACCAGGTTGCCCAGGTCGGGGTTGAGGCCGACGTTCTCCCGGTCGACGTCCTGGAGGAACCGGATCGCGAGGTCGGGCGTCCCGATGTAGGTGTCCTCGTACATCTCGAGGCTGACCTGGACGCCGACGTCCCGCGCGTGGTCGGCGAGCTCGCGGATGCGACGGACCGCCTGCTCGTACGTCGCGGTGTCGGAGAGGTCGTCGTGGTGCCCGTCGGCCAGCCAGAACCACAGCGCCCGCTCCTGCGCGGGCGTCAGCGCCTGCATGAAGCCGAAGTTGACGACCTCGGCACCGAGCTCCGGCGCGCGGTCGATGATCGTGTGGCCGAACCGCAGGTAGTCGTCGCCGTGCCGCGCGTCGATCACGCTCCTGCGGGTGGTCGAGACCGACGGGACGGACAGCCCCGCCTCCTTCAGGACGGTGCACAGCTCGCCGAAGCGGGGATCGCTGAGCTCGCCGATGGACAGCCAGGCGTCGGTGGGGTCCACCTCCGTGAAGCCCAGGTCGGCGACCTGCTGCAGCTGGGAGCGCCAGGACTCGGCCGGCGCCTCGACGTTGGGGGTGCCGTCCGCGGTCGTCGACCCGAAGGAAAGCATGTTGGCCGCGATCGGCCAGCTGTCGGCTGTGCGCATGTGATCTCCGTCGATCGGTGATGCCGGATGGCATCTCGGTGGGCGTTCGATGGTCCTGTATAACGTTTTCTGTCGCCGAGCGGGGTTCCGCCGTCGCTTCCTCCTCCTGGCCGCTCGCCTGCCGGCAGCCTAGGGCCGGGTCCTTCTGACCAGGTCGGTCCGGGGCGGCGCCGTGGAGTCCCGGACGACGAGCGTGGTGGCGATCTCGATGTGATGGGAGTCGACAGGGTCGCCCGCGTGCAGCTGCTGGACAGTCAGCAGCGCCCGCCGGCCGATCTCCTCCAGGGGCTGCCGGACGGCGGTCAGCGGAGGGTTGGCCCAGGACGCGATGGGCGTGTCGTCGTAGGCCACGAGGCTGACGTCCTCCGGCACCAGGAGGCCGGTTCGGCGAGCCGCCTCCAGCACGCCCATGGCCTGCGCGTCGCTCCCGGCGAAGATCGCCGTCGGCGGGTCCGGCCGGCGGAACCACTCCTGCGCGACCTGCACCGCCTGGTCGTGGTCGAAGCGGATCGGGCGGACGAGATCCGGCTCGACCTCGACGCCCCGCTGCCGGCAGCAGCTGAGGAAGCCATCCAGCCGGGCCACCGCGCTGATCGACTCGGCGGGGCCGGCGATCACCCCGATGTGCTGGTGCCCGAGGCCGACCAGATGCTCGGCGGCGCTCCGTCCACCGAGCCAGTTCGTCGAGCCGACGGACACCACGCCCGCCTGGGCGAAGTCCAGCGGGTCGATGACCACGATCGGGACGCGCGCTCGCGCCAGGGTCCCATGGACATCCGGCCCCAGGCCCGAGGTCAGCACGATGGCCCCGATGCGCTCGGCGGCAGCGAGGCGCTGCGCCCACGCCGCGCTCGATTCCAGCACCCCGCGCGGGGACGTCCGCCGAACCCGCCCGACGACCACGTCGATGCCCAGCTCCTCCGCCGAGAGCACGACTCCGCGCAGGATCTGCGTCGCGTAGGTGGTGTCGACGATGTCGACCATGAGCTCCACGGCTCGCGCCGCGCTGACGCGTGACGGCCCCCGGTAGCCGAGCTCGGTGATCGCGGTCTCGACCCGCTCGCGCGTTCCCTCGGCGACGTCCGGCCGACCGTTGACGACCTTGGACGCGGTGGCCGTGGACACGCCCGCATGGGCAGCCACGGCGGAGAGATTGGGGCGCGCGGTCCTGGTCCCCTTCGTCAAAGGCTGCCTCCTCGTTTCGACAGTTTCTATCGCGGATCGCCGAAAACCACAAGCACCAGCCCGGCATGGACTCGCCGGTCGACGAGGCCGTCCGCGGGCCGAGTCTCCTGCAGACCGGCGCAGACATGCGGCTGGATCGACGACGCGGCTCCTGCGGAACACCGAAATATTTCGATGGTTCTGCTCCCCCGGCACCGGCCCGCACGCCCCCGGCCCCCGGCCCCCGGCCCCCGGCCCCCGGCGGTACGTCAGCCCACGCGGTTGCGGTCCCGGCCCAGCAGGTGCCGGAGGACCGGCTCCAGCGCCGGGTGCCGGAACCGGTGCCCCGCCGCGAGCAGGGCCGCCGGGTACACCCGCTGACTGGCCTCGGCGAGCTCGCTCGCCCCGGCACCGCCGAGCAGGAGCCGCGGTCCGAGGCTCGGCACCGGCAGGATCGCCGGCCGGCGCAGCACACCGGCCAGGGTCGCGGTGTACTCGGCGTTGCGGACCGCCGCGGGGGCGACGGCGTTGACCGGCCCGGTCAGCGCACCGTCGTAGAGCGCGCGGTGGTAGACGTCCACCAGGTCGTCGATGCCGATCCAGGACTGCCACGCCCTGCCGTCACCGAGCCGGCCGCCCAGCCCCGCGGCGAACAACGGACGGAAGACACGGAGCGTGCCGCCCCGCGGCGACTGCACTAGCCCGGTGCGGACGTTGACCACCCGGAGCCCGGCCAGGGCCGCGCCCTCGGTCGCCTGCTCCCAGTCGGCGACGAGGTCGGCGAGGAAGCCGTCGCCGCGCGTGCTGGTCTCGTCGAGCACCTCGTCGCCGCGGTCCGGGCCGTAGTACCCGATCGCGGAAGCATTCACGAACGCCCTCGGCCCGTCGGTCGTGCGTCCCGCCAGCTCGGCGAGCGCCCGGGTCGGGCCGATCCGCGAGCCCCGGACGGCGGCGCGGTGCGCCTGCGTGAACCGGCCGGCGATCGAGGCGCCGGCGAGGTGTACCACCGCGTCCACGCCGCGCAGCAGGTCGTCCGCCGGGGCTTCCGGGTCCCAGCGCCGCTCGTCGGGCCCGTCGGGACGCCCGCGCACCAGCCGCACCACGCGGTGGCCCGCCGTGGTCAGGAACGGCGCCAGGGCACTGCCGACCAGACCCCGGCTCCCGGTCATCGCGACGACCATCGGCCGGTCGCCGCTGTTCCGGGCGGTCGCCTGGGCCGCCAGGTCCATGCCGAGCTGCCGGTGCCGGTACGCGAACATGGCCCGGAGCAGGACCGGGGGCACGGTGGTCTCCACCCGGTCCGTGACGCGGGTCCACGAGCCCTCGTCGTGGAACTCGTGCGTGTGCCGCCACCGGAGGCCCCACCGCAGCGGTGCGGAGACCAGCTCGTCGACGAACTGCGCCGGCGGGACGTAGCCGGAGTGCCGGGCGACCCACCGTAGACCGAGCGGAAAGCCCAGCACGGCCTCGCCGTCCGCCAGCGAGATCGCCTCCCGGACGACCCGCACGGGGAGCCACGGCGGCGTCAGCCGCGCGACCGCGCCCGGCCGTTCGTGCCAGGCGAAGACGTCGGACCGTGGCAGCCCCACCACGCCCGACCAGGTCAGCGGCTTCACCACGGTCATGCTGCCGCGTAGAGCGCCAGCTCCCGTGCCTGGCTCACGAACCACGGAGAGAACGCCCAGGGTGCTGCGCGCAGCGCGTCGCCGAGCGGGCCCGGGGCAGTCCACCGCGCCTCCATGACCTCGTCCGGGTTCGGCCGCGGCTCCTCGGCGGTCACCGCCAGGTAGACTGGGCACACCTCGTTCTCCACGACTCCCGTGGCGTCGGTGGCGCGGTACCGGAACTCGGGCAGCGCGACGCGGATGTCGTGCACGGGCAGGCCCAGCTCGTCCTGGGCGCGGCGGACGACGGCGTCCTCCATCGCCTCGCCCGGCTGCGGGTGGCCGCAGACGGAGTTGGTCCAGACCCCTGGCCAGGTGCGCTTGCCCAGCGCGCGCCGGGTGACCAGCACCTGCCCTGCGGGGTTCAGCACGTGGCAGGAGAACGCCAGGTGCAGCGGTGTGCTCTCGGAGTGCACGAGGTGCTTGAGCTCCGAGCCGATCGGCGTGCGGTCCTCGTCCAGCAGGACAACTCTCTCGGTCGCCACCTGTCCTCCTCGGTTGATTCAATGAGCCTGGCCAAGCATAGGAAGCATCCAGCCAGGCACGGATTGCCCGTCCGGTTCTCGACCAGGGTGGCGCAGCGGCACGGCTCACGCTGGGAGATCAGCGGGCCAGCCGCTCGACCACGGCGCCGTAGAGCCACGGCGCCCGCGCCGCCGCCGGCACGATGGCCCTGCGGGCAGGGCTCGCGGCCCAGGCGAGCAGCCCCGTGGTCAGCGTCCGGTAGTCCCGGGTCACCGTCCGCCACGCGCGCTCGTACGCGTCGGGGTCGCCGAGGTGGCGGACCGCGGCGTCCGCCTGGGCGAGGCCCACGCGGACGCCCTCACCGGTCAGTGCGTCGACATAGCCGGAGGCGTCGCCGACGAGCCGCACCCGTCCAGCGGTGCGCCGCCGCGACCGACGGCGCAGCGGACCCGCTCCGAGCAGCCGCCCGGCGCTCGTCGCGGTCGCGAGCCGTGCGCTGAGCTCGGGGAACTGCGTGCGCAGCAGCGCGTCGAAGCCCGCGCCCGACGCCGCGCCCGACCTCGCCCGAGGTCCGAGCAGCGCGACACCGACGACGCCCGCGGCGACCGGCGTCACGTAGGCCTCGGCGTGCGGCGACCAGTGCACCTCGACGAGATCGCTCCAGGGCGCGACCTCGTAGTGCCTGCGCAGCCCGTACCGGTTCCGCACCGGCCGGCCTCCGCTCCGGCCGGTGCCCGCGTCGAGCCCGGCGAGCCGCCGGACGGCGGAGTGCAGGCCGTCGCACCCGAGCACCCAGCCAGCACGCAGCGTGACCGGCGCCCTCGCCCCACCGGTCTCCCCGGCCCGCGATCCGGGCACCACCTCGACCTCGACGCCCGCCGCGTCCTGGCGCAGGGCCGTCACCCTGCCGTACACGAGCGGCGCGCCGACGGCGTCAGCCCGCTCCCCCAGGGCCTCGTGCAGCGCGGTGCGGCGGACGCCGCGGCCGGGACCCGCTGCGAACCGGTGGTCGGCGTGCCGGCCAGGTGCCCGGTAGCTGATGCCGGTCAGCGGATGGCCCGGCGGGTCGGCACCGAGGGCCTGCACGGCGCGCAGCGCACCGGGCAGGAGCCCTTCGCCGCAGGCCTTGTCGAGCGTTCCCGTCCTGCGGTCCACGATCAGCACCTCGAGCCCGGCGGCCCGTGCGTGCACCGCCGCCGCGAGCCCGACCGGCCCGGCGCCGACCACCACGACGTCCGCGTCCCTGGTGCCCCCGCCGTCGGTCACTCCGCTCACCATTCCGCTCACCACGTCCCGGGGGCGGCCGGCTGGAGCGCCCGGTCCTCCGCCGGGATGCGGAACCGGGCGAGCAGCACCAGGTTGAGCGCCGTGAACCCGAGGGCGGTGACCCAGGAGGTGTGCACCAGCGGGAGCGCGACACCCTCGACCACCACGGCCACGTAGTTGGGGTGCCGCATCCACCGGTACGGGCCAGCGGACACGAGCGGGAGGCCGGGCACCACGATGATGCGGGTGTTCCACCGGTGCCCCAGCGTGACCACGCACCACCACCGCAGCGCCTGGCTCGCCAGCACGAGCACGAGCATCGGCCAGCCGAGCCAGGGCAGGAACGGCCGGTCGGCGAGCACCGCCTCGGCGACGCACGCCACCAGGAGCCCGCTGTGCAGAGCCACCATCGCCGGGAAGTGCCCCCGCCCCGTCTCGACACCACCGCGGGCGAACGACCACCGGGCGTTGCGCGTCGACACGACGAGCTCGGCGAGGCGCTCGACCGCCGTGGCGCCCACGAGCAAGACATAGAACCCGAGCATCTCAGCGACCCTCCAGCCGCAGCAGGACGAGCTCGCACGACACGCCCGGGCCGAAGGCCATGAGCACCGCGAGCGAACCCGGTGGAGCCTCGGAGCGCGCGAGGGTCCTGGCCAGGACGTCGAGCACCGACGCGGACGAGAGGTTGCCGGCGTCGGCGAGGCTCGCCCGGCTCTCCCGGACGGCGTCCTCGGACAGCCCGAGGGCGTCCCGCACCGCGTCGATCACCCGGGGCCCACCCGCGTGCACCACCCAGGTGGGCACCTCCGACGGGGTGACGTCGTGCTCGGCGAGCAGGTCCTTGACGTCGGCGAGCAGGTGCGCGCGCAGCAGGTCGGGCAGCCCGGCGGAGAGCACTATCGCGAACCCGGTGTCGCGTACCTCCCAGCCGAGCGCGGCGGTAGTGCCGGGATACAGCCGCGAACGGGTGTCGACCACCCGGGCCGTGCGCCGCTGCCGGCCGGCCGCCGGGGCCGCCGTCGCCGCGGATCCGGAGCCAACCGCGGCCCCGTCCGCGGCGCCGTCCTGTGCCAGCGGATGGTCCGCACCCACGACGACGACGGCCGCCGCACCGTCGCCGAACAGGCCGGAGGCCACCATGTTGGCCGTTGAGTCGTCGCCGTGCTGGAGCGTCAGGGAGCACAGCTCGACGGACACCAGGAGCGACACGTCGCCCGGCCGGCCCCGCAGATGGTCGTGCACGCGAGCCAGCCCTCCGGCGCCCCCCGCACAGCCGAGGCCGAACGACGGCGTGCGCCGCACCCCGCTCCGCAGACCGAGCCGCTCGGCGAGCAGCACGTCCAGCGACGGCGCCGCCACCCCCGTCACCGAGGTGGCGAACACGTGGTCGACGTCGGCCGGCTCGAGCCCGGCCGCGGCCAGCGCCCGCCGGGACGCCTGCTCGGCCAGCACTGCGCCCTCGCGCACGAAGACGGCGTTGGTGGCCCCCAGCGAGTGCAGGCCCGCGTACTGATCGAGCGGCAGCACCAGGTGCCTGCGGCGCACGCCGGCACTCGCGTGCAGGCGGCGCAGCAGCGCGGCACGCGCCGGGTCCGGCGCCACCAGCGGCCCCACGGCCTCCGTGATCGCCCCCTGGGCATACCCGTCTCCCGGCAGGACCGGCTCGACCGCCACCACTCGCGACATTCAAGCATCCTGACCCAGGACCCGTTCACCCGCGCGGGGAGACCACACCCCGACTAATGTGCCGCCCATGGTGCCCCGCACGGAAGCCCGCAGGCTGGTCAGCGGGCTCGTGCGCGCGAGCCATGCCGCTCCCGCAGCCGTCGTGACGGGACTGGCCGCCGCGCTGAGCGCGGCCCTGGGCTCCGGCTGGGGCACCGTCGTGCTGATCACCGTGGCGGTCGGTTCCGGCCAGCTCTCCGTCGGGTGGTCCAACGACTGGATCGACGCCGCGCGCGACGTCGCCGTCGGCCGCACCGACAAACCGGTGGTGGCAGGGCTCCTCACCGCCCGCACCCTGCGCGACGCCGCGGTGGTGGCGCTCGCCGTGTGCGTCGCCGCGTCGCTGGCCCTGGGGTTCGTGGCCGGGGTCGCGCACCTCGTGGCGGTGGCCGGCGCGTGGGCGTACAACGCCCGGCTGAAGCAGACCGTCTGGTCGTGGCTGCCCTACGCGCTCTCGTTCGCGCTGCTGGCGGTCGCCGTCGTGCTCGCGGCCCCGGGGGCACGCGTCCCGGCCGGCTGGGCCGTGGCAGCGGTGGCGCTGCTGGGTGTCGGCGCCCATGTCGCGAACACCCTGCCCGACCTCGAGGACGATGCCGCGACGGGCGTACGCGGGCTGCCGCACCGGCTCGGCCGCCGGGTGTCCGGCGTGCTGGCGCCGGGCCTGCTCGTGGCCGCTGTCGCCGTGGTGGTCACGGGCCCGGTCGGTGCTCCGAGCCGCGCGGCCTGGCTCGGCGGCGCGATCGCCGTCGGCCTGGCCCTTGCCGCGGGCATCAGCACGGTGGCCCGGCCGCGCAGCCGCGCCCCGTTCGGCCTCAGCCTGGGAGTCGCCGTGGTCTGTGTGGCCCTGCTGGGCCTGACGGCGGCCGATATCGCGGTTCTCCGGTGACCGGGACCACCGTGTGCGGTCTACCCAGGGATCGGGCCCGGACTCACGCTGAGTCCGGGCCCGATCCCTGGGTAGACGCGCACTGGACGCGCACTGGACGGATCAGTACTGGCGCTGGGGTCCGGGCGTGGTGTCGGCGTGCTTGCGCGGCCAGAGCGCGATGGCCAGACCTGCCGCGACGCTGAGGATGTGCAGCCAGTTGTCCGCCGCGTTGATGTTCAGGAAGTTGATGTCGGGGTTGTTGACTGCGAACAGGCCGTAGACGAACGCCGCGCCGTACCCGATGACGAGCAGCCAGCCGAAGGTCCGCGCCCGGCCGGGGGTGGACCACATCGTGAGGCCCAGGATCCCGATCAGGAGGTGCACGATGTTGTGCAGGGGGTTGACCGCGAAACCGAGCAGCGTCTGGTCGTGGTCGTGCTCGGCGAAGCCGTCGAACCCGGTCACGAAGAATCCCGCGATACCTACCAGGAGATAGACAGCGCCGATCACGAGGGCGAGCCGCTGGAATGGTGCCCGGGTGCCCGTCGAGGACGTGGATTGCGTCATGATGCTTCTCCATTCGGTGTTGTTGTCATCTGCACGAACAGCTCACGGTCGACCCGAGCCTGGTCATGAGCTTGATCATGGGCCTGGTCATGAGCCTGGTCACGAGCCCGTGCCGTCCGCGCGGGCCCGCACGTCGCGGTCCATCCCGGACGGGTCGATGCCCCGGTCCTCCAGGAGGGCGTCGATCTTGGCCTCGACGCGCTCCTCGCCCTCGCGGGACTGGGAAGATCCCCAGAAGTAGAACAGCGCCAGGCCCGCTGCCTGCCACACCAGCTGGAGGAACTCCGACTGCCAGTTCTCGAACGTGGAGGAGAGGAACTGAGGATAGAAATCGGCCCAGGAGAACTGGGACCCGTGCTGGGTCGCCTCGTTCCGGACAGCTATCGCCTGGAACACGAACTGGCCGATCCACGACAGCAGGAAGAAGCCGGCCGTCACGATCCCGAAGGAGTACGCGCGGTGGAACCGCGGACGGGACTTGGCTTCGTCAGCAGAGCTGTCACTCATGGCGACCTCCCTTCGAGCGGCCGACATCGCACCGCTCGGCGCCCGAGAGTCCCGCTCCTTGAGGCCCACGCCGAGGACGTCCGAAGACGTCTCTCCTGGTCACGGTAGGCCGGACGGAGACGGCTCGCACGGCGAACCACTCCTTCCTGCCACGTCCCGGCCACGCCCCGGCCACGTCCCGGCCACGCCCGGACCGCGCGACCGGCGGCGGCACCACCCGTCACGACGCCGGGCTCCCCCGTCGGATACCATCGGGACCGCGAACCGCCGCTCCCCCTTCGCGACCCCCACCGGGGATGCGGCAAGACGAGATCCCACTCCTTGTGGCGACCGACGCGAAACCCTGGCTCGGCCACGGGTCACAAGGGTGCGGCGGAGAGGTACCAAGATGAGCACGGCTGACGCCGAGACCGCCCGATCCTGGCTTGCGCGGGCCAAGGTTCGCCAGACCGGAGACCTGACGTGGGTCGACGACGATCTCGGCTCGGAGCTGAGCGCCAACGACGTCGCGCTCGACTACTCGAGCTGGGTGTTCGACGACGCCGATCTCGAGGTCGCTCTGCGGTTTCGCATCGCGTTCGGTCTGATCGACCTGCTCGACGAGTACTGGACCACCCAGGAGATGCACTTCCCGTACTGTGGCAGCTCCCGCGAGCAGCCTCCGGCGGAACTCTGGGACGGATACCGGGCCCGGCTGGAGGCGCCGCAGGTCAGCGAACAGGTCACCCAGTCGCTCTGGTACACCTGGTTCGAGTGCACCGACACGTCCGAGGAGGCGTTCGTGGCCCTGCTCGGCCAGGACGTCGAGCTGCTGGAGGCGGGCGAGGTGCCCGACGACGGGTTCCTCCGTCGGGCGGACCGGGTCCTGACGGCCTCAGGCCCGGTCCGCTGGGGTGTCAAGGCGCGGGCCTACGCGGCAGCCTCCTCGGTCGAGGCGCTCCGGCCGGCGGTCTTTCGCGGGCTCCTGCGGAGCTACCACGACTACTTCGGTGACCTCGAGCCCGGTCCGGCCCTCGCGATCCTCGACGACCTGAGACTCGCCCCGGACACCGAGCACCTCACCGAGCTCCGCACGGTGCTCGCCGGCGGGCACTCGAGCCACGTCGCCAACCCGGAGGTGTGGGCAGCCGCGCAGGGTCACTAGGCGGGCAGGGTCAATAGGCGGGCAGGGTCAGTAGACAGGCATCGTCTCGTCCACCTCGTGCGCCCAGGCGAGGATCCCGCCCGCGACCGACCGGGCATCGACCCCCTCGTCGCGCAGGCGCCGGGCCACGCGTGCGGACCGGACCCCCGACTTGCACAGCACGTGCACCGGACGGCCCGCGGCCCAGCCGACCACGTCGTCCACCGCCGCGGCCGCGCCGTCACCCACGAAGGCGCCCGAGGAGATCACCCGTGCCCAGGGCAGGGCGGCGAGCTCGACCTCCCACGGCTCGCGCACGTCGAGCACCACCGGATCGGACCCGTCGGCGCGCAAGGCCGCCAGCTCCGCCGCAGTGACGGTCGCGCCGTCCGCAGGCGGCAGCCCGCAGAACGCCACGTACGGGTCGACGCCGCCGGTACCCGCTCCAGTGCCCGTCAGCAGTGCCGTGACGGGTTCCCTCGCGGGATCGGGTCCCACGGTGAGCTGTCGCCAGCTCAGACCCAGCGCGTCGTACACGGCGAGGCGCCCGAGCAGGGTCTCCCCCGCCCCGGTGACGAGCTTGATCGCCTCGGTCGCCATGACCGAGCCGACGGTGCCGCACATCGCGCCGAGCACGCCACCCGCCGCACAGTCCGGGGAGGCGCCGGGCGGCGGCGGGACCGGGAACACGTCCCGGTAGGTCACCCCCTCGACGCCGGCGGGTGGCGCACCCCAGAACGTGGCGACCTGCCCCGTGAACCGGTAGATCGCACCCCAGACGCACGGGATGCCCAGCACCTCGGCGGCGTCCGACACGAGGTAGCGGGTGGCGAAGGCGTCCGTGCCGTCCAGCACGAGGTCGTAGCCGGACAGCACGTCGAGCGCGTTCGCCGTCGTCAGCCGCGCACGGTGCTCGACCACCTCGACGTGCGGGTTGACCTCCGCGACCGCCGCCCGCGCCGACGCCGTCTTGGGCAGCCCCAGGTCCGAGACACCGTGCACCACCTGGCGCTGGAGGTTGGACTCCTCGACGACGTCGTCGTCCACGATCCCCAGCGTGCCGACGCCCGCGGCGGCGAGGTAGAGCAGGATCGGGCTGCCCAGGCCGCCGGCGCCCACCACGAGCACGCGCGCGTTCGCCAGCCGGCGCTGGCCCGCCGGGCCCACGCCGGGCAGCACGAGGTGCCGGGCGTACCGGGCGAGCTCGGCGCGGCTGAGCTCCCGGCCGGTCTCGACCAGCGGCGGCAGCGCGGTCACAGGGACAGGTCCAGATTGTTGCCGACGTGGTTGTTGCCGACGTGGTTGTCGCCGACGTGGTTGTCGCCGACGCGCACCAGCCCGTCGGCCGGGGACGACGCGAGCGCCCGCTCCCGGCGCGGTGGCCGGCCGGCGTGCGCGGCGTCGTACCCCGCCTCCACGGCGAGCCGCATGGCCCTGGCCATGCGGACCGGGTCGGCGGCGCGCGTCACGGCGGTGGCGAGCAGGACGCCGTCGCACCCGAGCTCCATCGCCAGCGCGGCGTCGGAGGCGGTGCCGATGCCCGCGTCCAGGATCACGGGGACCGCCGACGCCGCGGCGATCGCCTCGATGTTGCGCGGGTTGGCTATCCCGAGCCCTGAGCCGATGGGCGAGCCCAGCGGCATGACCGCCGCGCAGCCCACGTCCTGGAGCCGGCGGGCGACGATCGGGTCGTCGTTGGTGTACGGCAGGACGGTGAAGCCGTCGTCGACCAGGGCCTTGGCCGCCTCGACCAGGCCGATCGCGTCGGGCAGCAGCGTGACGTCGTCGGCGATGACCTCCAGCTTGACCCAGTCGGTCTCGCACGCCTCCCGCGCGAGCTGCGCGGTGAGCACCGCCTCGCGCACGGAGAAGCAGCCGGCGGTGTTCGGCAGCGCGCGGATGCCCAGGCGGGCGAGCAGCCCCCAGACCGACGGGTCCCCGGCGCGGCCCGGGTCGTCCGACGGGCGGGGCCGGGACACCCGGCGCATCGCGACGGTGGTGAGCTCGGTGCCCGACGCCACGAGCGCGTCCTCCAGGGCGAGCAGGCTCGCCGCTCCGCCCGTCCCCATGACCAGGCGGGAGCTGAGCGGCGTGCCCGCGATGGTGAGCGGTGCGTCATGGCCCAGTGCTGCGTCCTGGCTCAGTGCTGCGTCCGGGCGCGGTGCTGCGTGCTGCATGCTCAGCCTCCCTGTACTGCGGTGACGACCTCGACGCGGTCGCCGGGCCGGACGGTCGTGGTGCTCCAGGCACCGCGCGGCACGACGGCGTCGTCCAGCGCTACGGCGACGCCCTGCGGTGCGCCGTCGACCACGAGGCCGGGCAGGAGCCGGGCGACCAGGTCGGCGACGGCCACCGGGGCGTCGAGCGGGTACGGCTCGCCGTTGACGACGGCGGTGCCGGCCGGCCCAGGACGCGGCTCTGAGGTCTCGGGGTGCGGCGTGGACGGGGCGGTGGTCATGCTGTGCCTCCTCGGGTCGTGCTGTACGTGTCGGCGGACGTGTACGTGTCGGCGGACATGTACGTGTCGGCGGACGCGTACGTGTCGACGAACCTGCGCGGGTCCGCGAACTGGTCGGCGGCCTCGACGGCCTCTGCGGCCTGCGAGCCGACCGGCGCCACGCCCAGCGCCCGGTCGACGGCGGCCGCCGTCAGCGCCGTGAGCAGGATGCCGTTGCGGTGGTGCCCGGTGGCCAGGCAGAGGCCGTCGGCCGCCCGGCCCAGCAACGGCGCGTTGTCGGGGCTGCCGGGCCGGGACCGGGTGGTGGTCTCCACGAGCACGGCGTCGTCGAGCCCTGGCAGGAACGCGCGGGCGTCCCGCAGCAGGGCGAAGACGTCGCCGGCGCGCGTCAGGTGGTCGTCCTCGCGCTCGTCCGACGTCGCACCCACGACGACCTCGCGCCGCCCGTCGGACCGCGGCGCGCGCGGCACCGCGTACACGGGGCGCCCCTGGACGGCGCCCCGCACCACGACTGCCGGTGACCGGTCCGCTGCTGCGTCCAGGCGGAGCGTCGTGCCGGGGACCGGCCGGGTGGGCGCGCCCGCGAACAGCGTCCCGCTCGCGTGGCCCGCGGCCAGGACCACCGTCCCGGCCGCGTACCCGTCGCCCGCCTCGTCGACCGCGCCGACCACCGTGCCCTCCGCCCACGTCAGCGAGACCGCGGCGCGGCGCACGACGGTCCCGCGCGCCGCGACGACGGCGGCCAGCGCGCCGTGCACGGCGCGCGGGTCGACCCGGTGGTCGCGCGGCACCCATGCCGCGCCCGCCAACCGCTGTCCGACGGCGGGCTCGCGGTGCCGTGCCTCGTCCGGCGTGATCTCGGCCGAGCCGAGACCCCACTCGCGGTGCAGGGCGAGCATCCGGCGCATCGCGACCAGGTCGTCGCTGTCGTAGGCCACGGCGAGGGTGCCGGTCGTCTCCAGCCCGACGGCGCCCGGCGCCAGCCCCGCCGCGTGCTCGAGCGCCTCGGCGAACGCCGGCCACAGAGCGAGTGACGCGGTGCCCAGCCGCGCCTGGCCCGGTTCGCCGAAGCCGGCCTCCAGGACGGGCGCGAGCATGCCCGCGGCGGCGTGGGTGGCTCCGTCGCCGGGCGCGGGGTCCAGGACGACGACGCTCGCGCCGGCCTCCAGCGCACGCCAGGCAGCGGTCAGACCGATGATGCCCCCGCCGATGACGAGGACGTCGCACGCACGACTGCTCATCTGTTCTCCCTTCGCTGGCATGACCCAGATCAGGTTCGACGGTCGGCGCTCACGCCCTCTCAGCCCCGTGCGGGGCTCCCGTGCACCCGACAACCATATCCCCGCCCGAGCGGTGCCCCGACAAGGACGTGCGGCCCGGCTGTTGCCGGGGTCTGCGCCGCCTTCTGCTTACACTCGCGGTCGTGGACCCCCGAACCCGCCTCGCCGACGCCCACCTGTACCTGTGCACGGACGCTCGCCAGGACACGGACGACCTCGAACCGTTCCTGCACTCGGCGCTGGAGGGCGGCGTCGACGTCGTCCAGCTCCGGGACAAGTCCCTGGACGCGGCCCGCGAGGTCGAGCTGCACGCCCTCGTCGCCCGCGTGGCCGCCGAGCACGGCGCGCTCTGGGCGGTCAACGACCGGGCCGACATCGCAGGGCTGACCGGTGCGCCGGTGGTGCACATGGGGCAGGACGACCTCCCGCCGCACGCGGTGCGGGCCCTGCTCGGCGACGGCCCCGTCCTCGGCCGCTCCACCCACGGTCTGGACGAGGCACTGGCCGCCGAGGCCGACCCGCGCGTCGACTACTTCTGCGTCGGGCCGCTGTGGGCCACACCGACCAAGCCGGGTCGCCCCGCCGTCGGCCTGGACCTGCTGCGGGAGGTCGCAGCCCGCGAGCCGGCCACTCCCTGGTTCGCGATCGGCGGGATCGACACCGCCCGGCTCGACCAGGTGCTCGACGCCGGCGCCCGCCGCGTCGTAGTCGTCCGCGCGATCACCCAGGCGGCCGACCCCCGCGCGACGGCGGCCACCCTACGCCGCCGCCTCACTGGTTCGACTCGATGAGATCGGTCGCTTGGGATGAGATCGGTCAATCAAAAAAAACGAGAGAAACCAAAAAAACACCAAAACCACCTCGCTGGCGCCGACAAGGGCGCCCGCACGCCCGCGC